>PWLM01000147.1 GCA_003560495.1 Bacillus sp. (in: firmicutes)
CAAGCGCCTCAATATCCCGGACCGACTCTTCCGAGGTATTTCCCCGGTCCCAGATCAGTGTCCCCGGCTCATAGGAGAGATCCAGCAGCTGTACCAGGAGCTCCTTGACCGACGACATTGAATTGAAATTACCGGGGAGCACAAAGAATGAAACCGGCACTTTATCCCATTTTGAGACGAGAATACAGAGATTGATCTGCTTCTGATTCGCCTTCTTTGCATTATATCCTTTCTCTCCCAGCTCATCGCCTGAGCCAAAGATCAGAACCGGGGTGAGATCATAGGCAACGATCTCCTTGGATGCATCTGGTAACGGATGAAGTGATCGCCATCGGGTATAGATCTCGTCACAGATCAGGTGACTCAGGTCGGTATATCCCTCTGCTGTTGTATCTTTGAAAGAGATCCTGTCCAGAGATGAATAGAAGGCATGGTCGGTAAAGTACTCTTCTGGCAGATCCATACGATCCGGAATAGTTGTCGTCTGAACCCATTCGCCGACAAGAGTTGCACTCTCGGGATTGAGTGCTTTATTGATGGCCCATGCAGTGAGTATTTTGCCGGGTGATCTTCCCTCGATCCACCCATCTCCACAACAGATCTGATCGATAGTCTTTGGCATATTCAGTGTTGAATTGGCAATAGACCACATGAGCTGGACATCGCCTGCCCGTTTTGAATGTTCAGGATACAGTGGTGTCTCGATGTGGGCTGACTTCTTTGGAAGTGGCACTCCTCGTTCATCCCCCTCTTTCCCAAGGTATTTGATGAACCTGGTCTTCACCTTTCCATCCTCCCGGTATGTTTCATACTGAGCGAGGTATACGGCATCCTTCTTCTTAATCCGCTTGATGTGCATATGAGTTATGATTATAACTTACATATGAATAAAGCTTTCTGTTTCTATTGAAGAGAAATCGAGAAAATAGGTTGAATGTAAAGCCGGATGGTATGAGAGATATAGATCTTGAGGTTAGAAAATCACAAAGTCAGGTCGTACGGTGACAAGCAGCGAGATACCGAATGTATCGGTGACCATGCCATACAGGACCTGTTTGAGGTTCTGCCTGCCATCTTTGCTATGTCCATAGGCTGGCACAGCTTCTTCGTCATTGTCAGGATCAGAGTTTGCATATGCTCCATAGAGAACGATTGTTGAGGTATCTCCATGGAACACTGCATTATACGGGATCTTGAAGGTATCATAGACCTTAAGAGCAATCTGGGTGAAGATGTTCTCACATCCTGCGTCATAGATCCGGTCAAGGAGACAGGCAAACGCATCACGGGTAAGCCATTCTGGCTCGACATGATCCTCAAAGAGGAGTGACATATCAACAGACTGATAGTTCTCATGAATGGAATAGAGGGGTATTCGTGCTCCTATACAAAGAAATGGAGTTATAATGAGAGCCTTTGTGAGATTGCCCGGGGATACCCGCCATTGTTTTTGATCCCAGGTGACAACGGAATTGATGAAGGGGACAAAACCCAGCCTGTCTAAGAATGTGGCGACAATGAGTGCAAGAAGTGGGGTTTGTTCAATATCCCGCTGTTCAGCCGATTCAACATCCTGAATGAACTTTTTGAAAATGGTGTTCTTTTTGGTTTTCCTTCTGGCCATACTGGCAGTATATTTGTTTGTACATATAATTGTACTTTAGGACTATTAAATATAATTAAGTGTTACTTATACAAAGGGTTCGCAAAGTGAGTTTATCATTCTTGGTGGTCAATTGATCATCAGGTTATCATGAGCTGGATTCGATGTATCAAAAGAGGTAACCAGATTTACCTCTACGAAGTGACAACTGTCTGGGAGAATGGAAAGTCAAAACAGAAATTGATCCAGTAGCTGGGTGTCGAAGGAGATCAGGAGAAGGTGCCTAAACCGAAGACGAAACGAGTTCGTCCCGATCGAATCCATCCACTTCAGAGTCGAGGTGCAGGAGATGTGTTACTGCTCTGGAAAATTGCTGAAACGCTCAATTTCGTCAATATCATTGACCGATACACCACAGGATTTGAAGATATCCAGGGTTCATCTCCTGGCAAATACCTGACCACATGGGCGATTAACCGGCTGATAGATCCAGAGAGCGCAACACAGCTTGATGCGTGGGTAAAGTCAACGATCCTCTCTGACCTCGCGGGAATGGATCCACCCGATTTTACCAAAGATGCATATCTTCAGTCACTTGATGCCATCTGTTCCAAATCAAAGAAAACCCAGCGTATCCAGAGTCATATTCTGTCCATTGAGGCCGAACTCTACCAGAAATGGCGTACTAATCATCCTCTTCCTGACCAGAGCCCGGGGACCATCGCCTATGATCTCACCCCTGTTCCAACATATGGCAAAGAATGCTCAATGATCGAACCCGGTAGTAAAACTCGCAAAACACAGTTGAATCAACTAAATCTCTCTGTGATAACATCATACTTTGATTCGTATCCAATTGGACATTTTGTTCATCCCGGCAGTTTTCATTCGATCACGACCATCCCTGATCTGATGATCCGTCTCAAGGAGATGATGATCCCGCCAGGAACCATTGTCTGGGACAGAGGGTACACAACCACGGCTGAGATCGGGTGCGTCGAGAAGGAGGGATGGAAGCTTGTCTGTGGCGTGACAAAGAGGACAAAGGAGGCGAAGAATCTGATTGCAGAAACCGAACCTCCGATTGATCCGGATCACCTGGTGCCGACCCAGTGTATGAATATCTATGCCAAGAAGGTCGACACCCCACTCTTTGGCAGGAATGGATCAGTTGTGGTCTACGTGAACACTGAGCGAAGATTGCAAGAGAGAAAATCCCGAAACTGTACAATTTACCAGATATCTGAAGATTTCAGGGAATTACACGAAAGCTGTTCCCAATTGAAGAAAGAAGAGATGGTGAAGAGGATTTTGAAGTTTTTGCCAAAATCCTGTGCAAAATACTTTGATTATTCCATCCACGAATCAAAGACAGGTATTGAGCTTGAATGGAGCACCAATTCAGATGCCAGATCCGAGGCTGAGCGACGGGATGGAAAGTATCTGTTGTATGCAACCGATCCATCTCTCTCGGCCCGTGAGGTGGTGATGAGGTATTTTGAACGTGACTTTTTTGAGAAGGTGTTCCGGGATTTGAAACTCTTTGAAGAGATTGCACCGATTCGGCACCGGTAAGAATCCCGAATACTTGGGATCATGTTTGTCTGTACGCTCGCTCTCAGGTTGAAGGTAGCATTACGCACAATGCTTGAAGGAGCGAAAGATAACAATTTGAGTGGTGAGCAGTTCCTGAAACAGATTGGTAGAGCCCATCAGGGGGATTTCCAGATGGATAATGAGGTTCAGATCTTGGTATGTCGGCCTCCAGAAGAAAATTGAGACAGTGCTGGAGGAGATCGGCATGAAAGGACTCTTCGGAGAGAGGGTTAGGAATTCCTAGTGATCATTTTCACGCTGTTTAAGTTTTAAGCTCCCGAACCCTCTTCGTCACCTCGGTTGCTATCACCAGTCTATAAGTTGTATCTATTGCCTCAAGGATTGTGATTAAGGGCAGGCTATCTGTTCCTGGCAGACTTAATCCC
>PWLM01000087.1 GCA_003560495.1 Bacillus sp. (in: firmicutes)
AAGTTTCCACCGGTAAGAGGAGGAGCTTATACCCTGACTGGAATAAATATTCTGAAAAGATAACTTTATAAACGGCCTCTTTTGCTTCTTCTATAAATATCCGAGCTCTCTGCCTTTTTTTATCCAGTCTTTGTTCGACTTCAAGTGTAATTTTTTTGAAATGTTTCTTCGGTGGTTTTCTACTGTTTTTGATTTGATGCCGAGAAAACGTGCTGAATCCCTGACTGAATAACCTTCCAGTTTCAGCTGAAAGATCTCTTTTTCTCGTGAAGACAGGCCCCCTGCCATATCCAGCTCTTCCTGAACAGCAGATCTTCGGATTCTCTCTCCTTTCATAATCCGTGTCAGTGCACGCATCCAGCTGTCAATATCCATTGACTCCTGAACAACCGACACCCTCTGCTTCATTTCGTTAACGGAGCTTTCGGCAATAAATACTATATGAAGCTCCGGCTTACCCTCCTGAACGATAGAAGAAAAATTTAATGCACCCGGTATTGCTTCATGAATAAATAAGTAATCAAACGGGTATTTTCTAAGAGCTTTTAATACCTCTTCCTTTGACTCAGCTGTTACAATATACTCAACTTCGTGAACATCTTTAATAAGCTGGATTAAACCGTATCTAATTAGTGCGTGATTGACTCCTATTAAAACTTTCATTAACTCTCACGCCTCCGTTCACAGTTTATTAAAACGTTGTTCATATTTTGCTCACAAATTCACAATGCTTGGGGGTTTTCCCCTATCAACCTGCTTAATTATATTTATTATTATAAACTTACTGCTGTTTGTCAGCCAGAACTTTAATTTTTACAGAGGGGGAGACACCATGATATTTGATAATGATCCGGTCCTCTTGAGCAGAATATTGACTTACCTGACACTCGGATTCCATGCCATTTTCGCTACTATCGGTGTAGGAATTCCTTTAATGATTGCTATAGCTGAGTGGATGGGAATTAAGCGCAATGACCCTCATTATACGTTAATGGCAAGACGGTGGGCACGTGGATTTGTTGTCAGCGTTGCGGTAGGTGTAGTTACCGGGACGGCAATAGGACTTCAGCTTAGTCTGTTATGGCCGAACTTCATGCAGGCTGCCGGACATACGATCGGGCTGCCGATGTTTATGGAAGTATTCGCATTTTTCTTCGAAGCTATATTCCTCGGTATCTACCTTTATACCTGGGACCGATTCAAAACTAAAATGCGACACTTTTTGCTGCTTATTCCTGTAGTTATCGGGGCAACCGCCAGTGCTTTCTTCATTACTACGGTTAACGCCTTTATGAATGTTCCACAGGGATTTGAAGTTGTTCAGGGCGTCATTACAAATGTTAACCCGCTGGAGGCTATGTTCAATCCAGCTACACCGACAAAAATTTCGCACGTTATTATCATTTGTTATCTGACTTCTGCATTTATTCTCGGAATGATCGCTGCTGTTAAAATACTGCAGGGTAATAAATCTGTTTACCACAAAAAAGCCCTGCACCTCACGATGGTTTCTGCTGCTGTGTTTGCAGTAGCTACAGCTCTCATCGGTGACTTTTCCGGAAAGTACCTCCACGAATATCAGCCGGAGAAACTTGCTGCTGCAGAGTGGCATTTTGAAACAGAGGAGGAAGCTCCGCTCATTCTCGGGGGAGTACTGACAGAGGACAACGAAGTAAAGTATGCACTGGAAATACCTTACGCATTGAGTATTCTTGCAGGATTTTCACCGGATACGGAAGTTACCGGGCTGAACGATTTTGATGAAGACGTTCTGCCGCCGTTATTTGTCCACTACTTCTTTGACCTGATGGTCTTTATCGGTATGTATCTGGCGTTTGTGAGCGTACTGTTTGCTGTAATAAACTGGAGCGGACGCTGGAATGCATTTAATAAACCGCTGCTGGTCATGATTGCAGCTGGAGGCCCGCTTTCTCTCATTGCGATGGAATCAGGCTGGATATTTACTGAAGTCGGAAGACAGCCGTGGATATTAAACGGGTTCATGCGTACATCTGAAGCCGCTACTACTTCCGATCATGTCGGCTTAATGCTTATCCTGTTTGCTGTCCTTTACACCGTACTCGGCGTTACCTTTGTTTTTGTACTCCGTAAAATGTTTAAGCGGAACCCGGTGGAACGGGAAATGCGTAAAAGAGGAATTACAAATTATGAAGTATAATTTCAAAACGTGGTGGAGAGTTGAGGTGGAAAGATGACTTACGAAGTAGTCGGGATTACTGTACTGTGGCTGTTTTTGTACGGCTATTTAATTGTAGCATCGGTTGATTTTGGTGCCGGCTTTTTCAGCTACTACTCTAAAAAAACTAAAAAAGATCATATTATTCATGGAGTCATTCAGCGTTACCTTTCCCCCGTCTGGGAGGTTACGAACGTATTCCTCGTATTTTTCTTTATAGGAATCGTCGGCTTCTTTCCGGATACAGCCTATTATTACGGGACAGCGCTGCTCATTCCGGGCAGCGTGGCTATTATCCTTCTTGCGATCCGGGGCTCATATTACGCATTTGCCACCTACGGCGCAGAAGAAAGTGATTTTTTCAGCTTTTTATACGGGGCTACGGGACTTCTGATTCCAGCTTCCCTAACGACTGTTCTCACCATTTCAGAAGGTGGATATATTACAGTCGATAACGGCAATGTTCAGCTTTTATATGGAGAGCTTTTCGGAAGTCTTTATTCCTGGGGGGTAGTCGTTCTTGCTATCGTCAGCGTGCTCTTTATTTCCGCTGCTTTCCTGACGTATTATGCTTCACGGGCAAAAGACTTTAACGCGCTGGAACTGCTGCGTAAGTATGCGCTTTTCTGGGCTTTCCCTTCTATCATAATGGGAGTAGTTGTTTTCTTTCTGCTCGGTCAGCGGAATGAAGAGCATTTTCTGGGAATGGTGGACCTCTGGTGGATGTTTGCCATTTCTCTCATCGCATTTCTAGGCGCCGTATTTTTAATATGGAAGAGAAAAATGTACGGAACCGCCTTTATATTAGTTATGGTTCAGTATTTCGCTGCCTTTTTTGCCTATGGTGCATCCCACCTGCCGTATCTTTTGTATCCTTATCTGACTATTTATGATGGATTCACGAATGAAACTATGGCAATTGCACTGATTGCAGCGTTTGTCGGAGGGTTTTTGCTGCTGATCCCTTCCCTCTATCTGCTTATGCGGCTCTTTCTGTTTGACGCAGACTATGTGGAAGGAAGAAAATAATCGAGGAGGTACACGCGATGGATATGCAGGACTTTTTAATATTTGTTGCCCCAGTACTTGTACTTGTGCTTAGTGTAGTCATCGTTTTTGTATGGGGAGCCGTTGGTAAAACACCTGCTTTTCTACAACAGGCAGAAGAAGTAGCTCCTTCAGAAGATGACAACGGTGATAAGGAAGACCGAATTACGAAAAACAGATAATACTGCTTTAATAAAAAGCCTTCATGATCATTAGTCATGAAGGCTTTTCAAATTGTTTATAAAGTATTTTTATACAGGCGTAGAGATGTCCCTGCTTTCGCCTCCACAGGACGCTTTCCGGACGGGCCGGCTTCAACACTAAAATAAAGA
>PWLM01000116.1 GCA_003560495.1 Bacillus sp. (in: firmicutes)
ATGGTGACGCAGGAGCTGCTTTCCGGAAAAAGGGCTCATGAAGTACTTCTGCTGCAAAAGCTGCTCGGAGAAAAAACACTTTCCAGACAGCAGTGGAAAGAACTGCTTAAAGAAAAAGAATGGAGGCACGATGAGGCTACGTTACAGTCTGTGGAACGCCTCCTGACGCTTCACTTTTTCAAACAGGCGGACCGGGAAAAATACGGCAGTGAACCGCTCATTCATGAAGAGCAGGGCATGTACAGCCTGTCATCGTTTTTACAGGAACTTTTAGAAGACGACTGGTTTTCCGAGCTGTTTCAGGACGTTATCACCACTGCCCTGCTTCGCAGCAGCCGCTACGATCAGCAAAAACCATTAACCCGCCTGCAGAAGTATTCCCGAAAAGACACGTGCCGGCTTTTGAACTGGGACAAAGACGAGCAGTCCACGATGTACGGGTACAAAACAAAGCACGGCACATGTCCAATTTTTGTAACCTACCATAAAGAAGGAGACGTGGAGGCGAGCGTCGATTATGAAGATACGTTTTTAAACCCGGAAGTGCTGCACTGGTACACAAGAAGCCGTCGCAGAACGACCTCGAAGGAAGTTTTGGAAATTACCGAAGCCGAACAGCGGGGCATTGACCTTCATTTATTCGTTAAAAAAGACGATGACGAAGGACGGGATTTCTACTACCTCGGCGAAGTCACCCCGGATCCCGATTCCGTAGAGGACACATTCATGCCAAACGACCACGGAGAAAAACTCCCCGTCGTTACAATGAACCTGATGTTAAAAGAAAGCATCGACCAGCAGATTTACGACTATCTGCATGAAAAAACCTGACAATAAAATCAGCCCGCTTTCGAAAGATTGTTGTTTATTTCCGTGTGGAATAAGCTTTTCCCCTTTCATTGTTATCCTTACTTTCTTATCGTGGGGTCTATTTCCATTTGAAAGGAGCGTCTTAAGTGTTAGACACAAAAGAAGATTATCCCTGCACGATTGTTGCTTCATCACTGTTATTAATTTGGTTTGCTTCTGTTATCATTCGGATGCCCCACGTTCTCCCCTACGAGGGGATAATTGTTCTTGGAAGCTGCACACTAATTATTGTAGTCCCTAAATTCATTAGAAAGTTCAAAAAAAGAAATCCTTAACAACTGGTCGATTACTGGTGTATCAGTGGAGGACCTATCTGGATGCTCCGGCGACAGTGGTTTCCTTAATACCTTTAAAGCCGAAGAGGTAAAGATGGAGGGAGTTACTCGAACAGAATGCGGTCTCTTCCATAAATCTTCGAAGAGAACAGTGAAGTTGCAAATATCCATACCAGGGTAGGTGAAAATAGTCTTTTATATCGTAGGTTATTTCATTGCTTCTTACTTCAAAGAAAGAACGTCGTCTATTTACCGAAAGCTGGAGGAGGCATGGAGGGACTCCAGAGCGATGAAGGCCGGGCCGAAGATCCATTCTAACCGACAAAAGGAGGGTAGAATTAGCTGAGGCCGGCCCGCTCGGAAAGCCTCTCCATGGAAACGAAAGCGAACGGTCCTCTTTATTTTCATGGCAGCTCAATAAAAACCCCCGGAGCGTGTTTTCCTACTCCGGGGGTTTTCGTCTTCCAACGTCATTTATTTCTTATTCACCGAAGCGTCGTAAATGTCATCGACAGCTTCCTGAAGCTTTTTGTTGAACTCTTCGTCTGACTGGTTGGCGCTCAGGTCGCCGACGAGCGCACGCGAGAAGCTTGCGATCAGGCCGTGATTTTCCTTCAGCTTTTCGTTTGCTTCCTTGATGGAATAGCCGCCGGAAAGCGCTACGACGCGGAGCACGTTATCATGATCGATAAGCTCCTTGTACAGATTCGCTTTCGTTGGGATCGTCAGCTTCAGCATGACCTTCCGATCGCCGAGGTTATTTAAGTGGTTGAGGATCTCTTCTTTCAGAATGTCCTCGCACTCTTCCTTGTTTTTGCTGTTAATGCTTACTTCCGGCTCAATGATCGGCATCAGATCTGCGTCGAGAATCTGCTTGGCGACATCGAACTGCTGCTGGACAACTTCCTTAATGCCGTCTTTGTTCGGCTCGTTTACAACAGAGCGCATCTTCGTACCGAAAATGTGACGGTCGTTTGCGCGCTGGAGCGTTTCATCGAGATCGTGGATCGGCTTCATGAGCTGCACGCCGTTTTCCTCGCCGGCAAGCCCTTTATCCACTTTCAGAAATGGCACGATGCCTTTGTCCGCCAGATAGTCACCGGTATACTTACCTTCAATGTGACGGTCCATCGTCTGCTCAAACAGAATCGCGCCGAGAATCTGCTCGGAATTGAAAGCAGGAGACGTAATAATGCGCGTTCTCATCTCGTGCACCATATCAAACATCTCTTTTTCACCGGAATACGCGTCTTCCGACACACCATACGCTGCAAGTGCTTTCGGTGTACTGCCTCCGCTCTGATCCAGTGCTGCCACAAATCCGTCTTTGTTCTTCATAATATCCAAATGCTTGTCGTTCATACTTCCACTCCTTTGTAGATGTATTTTGACCGCTTACTAAAGACAATTTTACCACTTTCAGCCATTTAATAAAGCGTTTTCCTGCCTTTCCGGCTGAAAAGGCTCCACTTTTTATTATTCCCGCTCAAGCAGGAAATAAACTGCCGGACTTTCTTCTGGATGAATATCAAAATTCCCGGATAAACCAAGGCACAAATACCCGTTGAAAAGCTGAAATTTCACGAATTATAATGCATAAGTCCTGTACCAATCTGTTAATTAATTCTCATCTATTATACAATAGGAAGTAAATATTTTATTCTGTGTTGTACAGTGATACACTGGTAACAGGTTACAACTGCTCAGAAAAGATGCAGTTCCCGGCCTGCAGGGCGGGCTGATTCAGTGCGTCTGCATCCTTTCTGAAAATCTCAGAAGATAAGGACGGTAAATATGACTAGCACACAGACAAAACATAACGTTATCTTAATTGGTGCCGGAGTAATGAGTGCAACATTAGGGTCCATGCTGAAGGAATTGGCCCCGGACTGGGACATTACCGTATTCGAAAAACTTGAAAGCTCCGGCGAGGAAAGTTCCAACGAGTGGAACAATGCCGGAACAGGGCATGCGGCCCTCTGCGAGCTGAACTATACGAACGAAAAGCCTGACGGGACGGTGGATACTGCCAAAGCCGTAAAGGTGAACGAACAGTTCCAGGTGTCGCTTCAGTTCTGGTCGTATCTTGTAAATAAAGGCCTGATGAAAACCCCGCGTGACTTCATCGTTCCGCTGCCGCATATGAGTTTCGTGCAGGGAGGAGCCAATGTCGATTTTCTTAAAAAGCGTTTGGAAGCGCTCTCTCAGACAGCACTTTTTGAAGGCATGGAGTTTTCCGACGATCCGGAACAGCTGGAAAAGTGGATTCCTCTCATGATGAAAGGACGCACGGTCAATGAGCCAATTGCGGCAACCCGCATGGAAGTTGGAACCGACGTTAACTTCGGGGCGCTTACGCGCAAGCTGTTTGACCACCTTGAAAGCACCGATGTGACAGTGAACTACCGCCATTCCG
>PWLM01000092.1 GCA_003560495.1 Bacillus sp. (in: firmicutes)
ATTCATCCTCCTCCGCATAAGGATTTATGTGAACCCGCACATCCTGTACGTAACTGTATCGCATGAGCTTCCGCTTCACCTGCTTGCCGATCCGGTGCCCATCCTCCACTGTTATATAAGGATCTACAGAAAGTTTTATGTCAATTATGACATAATGCCCATGTTCTCTTGCCAGCAGTTCATCGATTTTCATTACGCCAGGAACTTTCCGGGCTTCTTCAACCATCCATCCGCTGTCCTCTTCATGAAGCACATGATCCAGTGTATTATGAACTGCTTCGGTCCCGAGCTTCCAGCCCATTCGAATAATCATTACGGCTACAATAACACTGGCAGCCGGATCCATGTAAACCGCCTGCTCCCATCCGGCAGCACTGCCTGCTACGGCTGCACCGGCACCAATAAGAACTGCAAGTGATGAAAAGACATCTGAACGATGGTGCCATGCGTCGGCAATTAAAGCACTGCTTCTGTATTTTTTACCCAGTCTATACTTATATTGAAACATAAGTTCTTTTAAAATAATAGAAAATAGTGCTGCATAAACAGCCCATATTCCCGGAACTCCTATCGGACTGAACATAGCTGAAAATGCGTTAAGTGCCACTTCCACACCGACTACTATAAGAAGTACGGATACGATAATGGAAGTTACCGTCTCCGCCTTTCCATGACCATAAGGATGATCTTCATCGGGCGGTTCCTGCGCAGCCCGGATGCCGATAAGTACGGCGATGGAACTGACTACATCTGATGCAGAATGCAGCGCATCTGCTACAAGCGCCCTGCTGTCTGCAATCAGACCAACAATTCCCTTCAGCACTGCCAGCACTATGTTTCCACCTATTCCAATCCAAGCACCCTGCTGGACTTTTCTGCTCCGCAGCTCTGATCCGCTCTCCATAGAACCCCCCCCTTTCTTTCTCCACTCTACTTTAACATGAAATTTCCCGGTCCTCTTCCCGGCACAGACAACCCCCGAAGAAGTAGAGCTTCTGCGGGGGTTGAAAAATTATGCATTCTCCGGTTCTGCTTCCTCTCTGGCTTTCAATTCTTCACGGCGCAGACGGCGGGCAATTTGTTTAGATTTAAGCACTGCCCATAACTGTGCTGCGATAAAGAGAGAAGAATATGTTCCAGCTACGAGCCCGACTACAAGAGCAAAGGAAAAAACTCTGAGTCCTTCTCCTCCAAGAAGGAGAAGGGCACCAGCTGCAAACACAACGGTGAGTACTGTATTAATGGACCTTGCAAGTGTTTGAACAAGGCTTTTATTCACTACCCGGGAAATGTCTTCAAACGTATTAACGACTTTTTCAAGCCGCATATTTTCCCGTATACGGTCAAAGGTTACAATCGTATCGTTTATCGAGTAACCAACAATTGTCAGTACTGCTGCAATAAAAGGAATATTTACTTCCATCTGGGTGACTGCAAAAACGGTTAATATAAACAGCGCATCATGAAACAGGGCTACAATCGCTGCCACTCCATATAAAAACTCAAAACGGAATGTCACGTAAATAATTATTCCAACAGTGGCGATCAGTACGGAAATGACAGCGTTCTGAGCGAGCTCTTCTCCGACTATCGGGGTGATAGTGCTGACGTTTGGCGTACTGCCATAAATATCTTCAAAGTGTGACTGAATTTCGAGTGACTCTTCCTGATCGAGTCCTCCGATAAACGAAGCACGCCCGATTTCATTATTTTCCCCTGCCAGCATAATATCATCCGGCTCATATCCTATTTCTGCAAACTGCTGATCAATTTCAGCTGCCGTAACTTCTTCACCGGCGAGAACGTCCACTGTTGTTCCACTTTCAAAATCAATTCCCAGATTCAGTCCGATAGTAAACAGAAGAATAATACCAGTTAAAAGAAAAGCTCCGGAAAACGCGAAAAACTTTTTACGATGTTTAATAAAATCGAGTTTTGAAGTTTCGGAATTAAATTTCACTGATATCACTCTCCTTCACGCCGAATAACCGGGGTTTTTTATTCAATGCTCTGCTGTTTACCCAAAGCCCAAGAAGAAGTCTGGCACCGAAAACCGCTGTAAGAAAGCTTGTCAGAATACTGACGATCAGCATGACGGCAAACCCCTGCACAGCACTCGTTCCAAAATAGAAAAGGACTGCTGCCGCCAGAATCGTTGTGATATTCGCATCAAGAATAGTTGACAGTGATCTGCGGCTGCCTGCTTTAAATGCACTCATCACAGATCTTCCACTGCGGAGTTCATCCTTAATTCTTTCAAAAGTAATGATATTGGCATCCACTGCCATCCCCACACCAAGAATTAAAGCAGCAATACCCGGCAGAGTCAGTACGGCGTTCAGCCAGTTGAAGATCACAAGCACTAAATAAATATAGGCGGAAAGCGTTACTACAGCTACTGCCCCCATAAAACGGTAATAAAAAAGCATATAGGAAAATATCAGTGCTATACCAACTATCCCTGCGTTTACTGCTAATTCCATGGAGCGTTCTCCGAGCTGGGCACCGACAGAATTCAGAGAAAGTTCCTCCAGTTCCACCGGCAGCGCCCCGGCGTTAAGTATACCAGCCAGGTCCGATGCTGATTCCACAGTAAAATTACCGGAAATCATTACATCTCGTGAAGGAATCACTTCATCTACTCGCGGAGCGGAAACAATTTTTGAGTCTTCCTTCATTATTTCTTCTTCAAAAGAATCTCCTTCTTCGTAATCAAGCCAGATAACAAGCTGCCTTTCCTCCGGCGGCCTGCTGCTGATTTCGCGCGTAATATCTTCAAATAAAGTGGCATCGTCCACTGTTACAGAAACGATAGGTTCATTTGTTTCCCCATGGAAATTCTGTCTGGCACCGCCTTCCACCAAATCGGAACCATCCATCATCAGTTCATCGTTTACATCCCGGAACTCGAGTCTCGCCTGTGTGGAAAGAAGTTCTCTGGCCTGCTCCTGGTCATCCACTCCGGCCAGCTGCACTCTAATACGATCTTCACCCTCAATGTTAATACTTGGTTCTGAAACACCAAGTACGTCAATCCGGGCATTGAGAGCACTGACAGTGTCTGTTAACAGCTCCCGGTCTATTTCCCTGTCTTCTTCCTCATCAAGCGGCTGTACTTCATAAAGCACTTCAAAGCCGCCCTGCAGGTCCAGTCCAAGGCTGATATCATCCACCTGTTCCTCGGCAGTGACCGTAATCATGACTCCAATCGCAATAACAATTGCAAAGAAGAGAGCAATTAAGCTTTTCCGGACTCCTTTTCTTTTTTTTGCCAATGGTAGTTCCTCCTTCGTCTGTAAAAACTCCGGTATATGCAGGAGAAGGATGCAGGAAAGTCTGCTCCCTGCACCCTTTTTATACAAATACATACGTGTGACTGCCTTATTATAGCTGTGGGGAAATTAAGATGTCAAATTCGTTGGAAAAACCGGCAGGCAACAGCTTGTTATCACAACCTGTAATGAAGAGAAGTTTTTCATTGACCGGCAGTATTTATTAAAGTAAACATTCTGTCTTAAGGCTGCTTTAAACTCAGTA
>PWLM01000239.1 GCA_003560495.1 Bacillus sp. (in: firmicutes)
CTTTCAGTGTGTTACCATGCTTGTCTTTAAGACTCATAGTAATCTCTCCTTTCAATTATTGTTTGGACTTCTTACACTTCACAAACCCGTCACAAGCAGGCTCAAAAGCCTTAACTGTGGTCACATTAGGCAGGTCTGTGTTCTTACACATATACTGTCCTCCACTCTTTGGAATATGCAACCAATCGCAATCAATACAGTAGTTCTCATGTGCAGAGACATAGACTGTATCCTCCGTATCCGTATGGTTAAGACATTTCTTTCCCTCATCCGGGTCTATAACTGTTGAGTGTATACTGCACCACCCTAATCCCTTGTATTCCTCTGGTAGTGCATACCACTCAAGACAAGTGAAACACTGCTGTCCCTCTACGGAGGTCTTTTTTGACTTCTTCTTGGTGAACTTGTAATCATAGTCGTCATAATTTTCAAGGTCTTCATACCTGGTATAGTGTGAATACCCCCAGGTATACCCCAGATGTTCCTTCGGTTTGTGTTCCTTCAGCTTTGGGTTATTAGTAATGTCAGCAATTTGGTCTATCTGACTGCGTGACTCCACAGCAGACTTGCAGTATTTCTCTCTGATATATTCGATGGGGTCTTCCTCACCCCGTAGATGTAGGACAAGAGCAGCGATGTATCCAGTTCTGCCGTGTCCTCCCATACAATACATAGCAACTCTTTTGCCTCGTCTTTGAGTCCACTTATATATCTTCTCGGCTGTGGACTCTGCCACATCCTTGGGCAGAACTCCAAAGTCTGTGCATGGAACATAATGGATTTGTCCTCTCCATCCCCTGTTCCATATAGTTCCGTTAGTGTCGTTAAGAGGAACAACTATGTCTACCTTATTAGAGGGCTTGGACACAAAGTCTTCAACCTCTTTGTATGAACCAATCCACAGGTTGGGAATTATCTCCTGTGGTCCGTTATGACATGCTCTAAACCCGTTGGACTTATAAGTGGAATTCCATTTGCTGTCCTTCCAGGTTTGACTGTGACTTTTACCATCCAAGAGCCTTGTAGGTTTTATGGTCGTCACCTCCTTCTGAGTCGTCTTGGTTTGTGGTGTCTTGGTCTTCTTCTTTTCTCCTTTTGGTTTGGAACTTCCAATAGTTAAACTCTGCTTGATAGCTTGGATACGATGTTGTATCCGCTTTGCTATACTCTTCTTTGTCATCGTCATATTCCTCCTCATCATATGTTATATTAATCTTACTGAAATCAACCTGTTCATCACAACTCGGGCAATAGAACCAGTGTCCGGGAGTTGTGTGTGGTGACAATGGCTCTATACTCCCTGTGGAACCAATCTGTTCTTTTGTGTGGGTATTCCAATCACTGGCTGGATTGGTTGAGTTACAGTGTCCACATTGTCCATAGTAAACCCCAGAATGGTCGTCAAATATACTGGTGTCAGTATCTTGGGTGAATGAACTGTGTGGATTTCCTTTTCCTACCCTGTGGTCAGGGTCTAACATTGTATCTGACCACTCCAATGGCTCATAGTTGATAAGCCGTCCTATCACATCATCAACCGAACAGGACACATTGTATATAATCTTATCGTCAATCTGCAGGATGCCCACATTCCTGCCCTTTAGCAAAAGGTTTCTCAAGGTTTTAGTATGTTTCAAAAAGGGCGACCTCAACAACTCCTTCGGACAGCGAGCATCTCTCTTTGCGTCTAATACTAGTCTGTATTTGTGTCCGTCCGAAATGGTGAATATCTTGGAGTCAGACTTGTCCATGTAGTGACTAGAGTTGTGTGACAAGTCTACACAGTGGTCGATGAAGACCACATTGTTGTCGAAATGATGTGATGGTCTGAGCCTACACACAAGAGCATGAGCAATTTGTCCCCATTTCTCTCCACCGAAAGACGCCCTCCATCTCTGTTCTGTGAAGTGAATGTGACCTGTCACAGCTATAGACAACGTGTCATACAAAGTAGCCTCCTCGTATGAGCTTGACCTTGGACCGCCCTGACTAATATCAGGATGATAGAACTCTGCCCTATTTTCAGCATGACGAAGTTCACCGTAAACAACCAGAGCAGTATAATCTTCTAAAGCCTTCGCAAACTTCTGCTCAATGAGTTGCTTGTAAGTCCTAAACTCATGCAACCATCTCTCATGGCTCTTCTTAAACTTCTCAACCTTCCAAGGCAGAGCCTCAATAGTCTGCAGAGCATAGAACTCCTGCACTACACAGACAGCGTTCATCGGTTCTTTTTTAGCCATAGTCATCCCTCCTTTCTTTGTGATTTAGATGACTACTCCGCTTTATATTCTTCTTTTAAATATTCGTGATGAATCTCTGACAGCATAGTTGTAAACATTGTGATTGACTCTAACTCTTTACCCTCGAATATGTGTCGATAGTATTCCTCTACCTCCGACACAAACACCGTCGGGTCTGCTATTCGTATCCCGACAAGGATTCCAAGCACTACAGCATACACCTTCGGGTCTTCTCCCTTGTAATTGTGCAACGCTTGTCCTATAATGTCTACAAGTTCCTGGTTTTTACTTTTCTCTTGGTTTGTATTACCCACCATCTTCACCTCCATGTTGTTGTATAATCTTTTGAACAGCTTTACCAAGCTGTGTCATCAGTAACATTATTGACATTGGACTGAAATTTCCCGATACAATAGTAGCCCCTTCCAGGCCGTCGTCATCGTCAGTCATCTGTAGAACTCCAATTAGCCCTACGCCCTCTTTGATATAGCTCTTGCCATCAGGAGTCACCACAGATACTGTTACTTTCGGCTTTTTCTGGTTAGTAGAAGTTCTGTCTGCTGTTTCTTTGAAGTTCTTTTTGAACTCCTCAAACTTTTTGTTCCTTTCGTTCTGGTCCATGTGTAGGCCTCCTTTTAGACTTATTTGCGTATTGCTTACTTCTGTTTGAGCTCATTGACAGTATCAATAAGCTCGATTTTCTTACCAGTTTCTTTTGCTGCCCGGTAAGCCATCATAATATGTCTCGAAGTAGTTGGCGTTATGCTCTTTCCACCGAGAGCCACAGCTCTCTTTAGTATCTTGATGGTATTTGAATTAGCCCGATGATATGCTATGGGTGTTCCATAGCTCTTTAGAAAACCACTCGGACCAATCCATGACAGATTACTCACGTTGTTCTTAACGTGAACAGCTCTGCCCTCCTTAAAGAACTTGATTACCTGTTGGTTATTCATTTGTATCCTCCTCCCCTGTGGTATTCGTTAGTTTTTGGAAACACTCATCGCACAAGTCAGCCTCTGTTGGCTGACCACAGTTATCGCATGATGAGAGTTTCGCTGGAGTCCAGGCTCCAGTTCGATTCTTAAACTCCTTGGGGATGTCATATCCCCTGTCTTGGATTATCTGCTGATGAGTCACCCCTGACGCTAACATCAAGGCATCACAGATAACCCATGATAAAGAGCAACCGCTTTCTTCTGACTGCTCTTTAACCCACCAAAACAAACTCGGTGGCAGCCTCAACACAATCTTACATTGACTCCCGTATGGACTTTTCTTTTGTCCCATCCTC
>PWLM01000220.1 GCA_003560495.1 Bacillus sp. (in: firmicutes)
GCCTTCGTTACACAGCGTTAGATATTTTCATTTTTCATAGTGCCGTTTTTAACTGCATCCATGTCTCTGTTAAAGCTCCGGGTTGTTTTTGAAAGTCGCCAGCCGCGGAGAAAGCATGCGGCTGTTCTTTCGTCCGGGAGAATTTTCGCGCTTCCGCAGACGTCTCTGCCCTGACATCGGTTCTGCGAAATAAAGAAAAGCGTTCATGAAAAACAGAAACATTTCTTTTCTCCAGGCATCAACAGCGAACGCTTTAACATAGCGTAAAAGAATAAAGATTGAACTTCGTATGTTTAACGGAAGCTGCGGCACCCTATGGAGCTTCCGGAGTCATGCGCTCGGGAAGTGATCAGCTGATGCCGGACCGCCCGGAAAACTTCCCCATAGAAACAAAAGTAAACGCTCTTTTTAACTATGTTTTATTATCAAGGCAGAGTACTGTTAAATACTTTTTTTTGCCGGCAGTACCTTTTCATACAAAATAAAGGAATATATTCGATAAAAGCCGGTTATAAGAAATAATACAGCGATTACTCCGAACTGTATAATATCAAGGACAGGGTACAAAAATATCATCAGCAGGAATGATAAAATAACACTCAAAGTGCCGGACATCCCATTAATAGGATAATTATCAAGGAGAAAGGACTTTTTACCTTTCAGGTCTTTTTCATAGCACTCGTCGTGATAAGCGTATACTTTAAAAATTCTTTTCGTTGTTACCAGCTCACGACGTGAAGCCACCGGCTTCTTGCACGAATTACAAAGTACAGGTTTATTCATTTTCATTTTCCTTTCTACTTAATCGTTATTTCCCGATTCGTAAATGCTCAAAACTTGAAAGGAGGAATTGGATGTTTTTTGGCGGCGATCCTTCAGAAGTACCTTTCGAAATGTTCGATATTCAGCATTTAATTATTATAGGGATTTTTTTCGGTGGACTCGTATTCATTTATTTCAGCAGAAAACATAATGTGTCGAGAAAAGTAGAGATAGGTGCAGGCTTATCCCTTGTCATGTTTGAAGTGGCACATCACTTCTGGCTTCTGTTCCACGGCCGTTGGGAGATCGATTACGCTCTGCCGCTTCATCTGAGCAGCATAAGTGTCATATTGATTATTATACTCCTGTTTACCAGAAGCAGATGGTTGTTTGAAATAGCCTTTCTCGTCGGTATTGGAGGAGCGATACAGGCCGTAATGACCCCGGTACTCGTATATGGCTGGCCTCATTTTCGTTTTATACATTTTTTTTATACACACGTTGGAGTAATTTGGGTAGTGTTTTATTTTTTATGGCATAAAAAATTTCCTTTGAGAGCCTGGAGCATTGTAAAAGCTATGGTCTTTCTGAACGTACTGCTTCCGTTTATATGGTTTGTAAATATGCATACAGGAGGTAACTACTGGTTCATTATGGAAAAGCCGTCCGGAGCAAGTCTGCTTGATGTTCTTGGTCCGCACCCATGGTATATTTTGGGGATGGAGGCAGCGGCGCTCGTTTTATTCACCCTGTTGTGGGTTGTTTTCGGCAGAAAAAGAACCTGACTTTTCTCAGAGGACGTAACGTGATAAAGTAGGGTGGCTGAGAAAAAAGGAGTTTTATGCATGCTTATAAAAAATAAAAAACTTTATTTAATACTTGCAGGGATGTGGGGAGCACTTTCGCTTCTGCTCATTATTTTTGTTCACTTGCTTAATATTTATCCGGGCACGTCCTCGGTTTCTGAAGAGAACGGGGAATGGACTGTCGAGCAGGGAATGATTAATTCGGAAGTTATAACATTTACGTCCGATACACAAGACGCCGCAGTTACAGTTCAGCTTGCAGAGCAGCGCTTCGATCAGCTCGAGCAGACTGCCGGATTTACTTCACTCCTTCTTATATTTACGACGGGACTTTCTCTGTATGTATCGAGAATGGAAATTCAAACTTCTGTACATAAAATTGCCGCAGCAGGGACATTTCTTTTAAGCGCTGCTGTACTGACCGCTTCTGTTCTGCGGTATACAGAAGCCCGGAAGGCGGCAGAAGTGTCGTTTAACGCACTGAAAAACTTTATGTAGCCTGTTTCATTTCAGAATTCCGGTAAAGTAAATCAGCAGAAGGAAGATAACGAAGTATTTTATTTTCGTATGTTTCAGTTGATGAACTTTTTATGTGCACATGCAAGGTAGATGGCTTCCACCGGGAGGAGAAACAATGGACCGTTAATAAATGAACGAGCAGGCTGAAAAGGGTTTTCCACTCATCTGGTGGAAAACCCTTTTTCATTCGGACGGCTGTCTTCCACTGCTTTCAACAGGACTTTCACCTTCCGCAGTTTCTTCATCCATTAAGTAACGGTATTCATAGTCCGGTTCATCTTCAAAAGTAACGAGCAGAAGGAATACGGGGTCTTCCGCGGATGTGTTTTTTTCAATTTCCCATTCCCGCTCCGGATATTCTTCCTGAAGATGTTCATCAAGGATGGCCATTCTTTCCGGAATTTCTGTATAAATAATCTGATAGGGACGTACAAGCCAGAATACAATACAGACAAGCGCGACAGCGAGAAATAATGTAAAGGCAATTCCCTTCGCCACCAGGATGCGTTTAGGAATAAAAACTGCCGTAAAAAACAATAAAGCAGCTAATACAGCCGTCCCTAAAGCCATCGCAGTTTCCACATTGTTGGAGTATTCAGCGATGTAGGATTGATAAAAATATACGGAGACAGCTGCAACAGTAAAAAATACGAACATGCTTATTAACTTTGTTTTCATAGCTGTGTCAAGCCCCTTTTATTTATTTTCCGCTATTAAGCGTACCATATGGAAAGCTCTAATTAAATAAAGCTTTTGCAAAAAGGGTTCATCTTAAAAAAGATTTACAGGCAGCTGAATTACGATTCTAATGTTTCTATAACAGTTATTACAGCTTTGTAGAATGAGTTGTGAAAACTTCGGCTGTAAGCTGCCAAAAGTTAAAAAATACCGAAGCATATCAGAAATTCTGTTACATTTTCAGCGGGGTATTAAAAACCCGTGGACAATTCTTGAATCCCTGTTCCAAGGCTGCTGAGTCAGAATAAATCAAGTACTCCGTACAGCAGTACAGCCGTTAAAGTAAGCACAGTGCCAACTGCTGTTTCGTATGGAAACAGTTTTAACCGTTCTTTAATAGCCATGCCGACGCTTGCAGCAGAAGCATGAAAAAAGCTTCCGTGTGGAAGGTGATCGATCATAGTGGCACCGGCATGAATCATTGCCGCGCCTGCAAGGGCAGAAACTCCGAGCTCCAGGAGCATGCCGCTGAACACTTCTCCTGCTACGACAGATCCCGCTGTCGTAGAAGCGGTTGCTCCTCCCATCAGAATACCGGATAAAGGGGCAATTAAGAAAGCAGGCATTCCGGCTGCATCGATTCCACCGGTAACAAGAGCCGGAAGAGCTGAGTTTGAAATAATACCTGCGATTGTTCCCGTCCCTAAAAGAAGAACAGCTACTGCAGAAACTTTACCGAGACCGAGAGTAACATATTCGTTCA
>PWLM01000021.1 GCA_003560495.1 Bacillus sp. (in: firmicutes)
CTGATGATTGAAGGCGTTCTGCTGACGATGCTGGATGCCCGGACAAATCTCGGTCTTCAGGTCACGGAAGAAGTAAAAAAGTACTTCGGTGATAAAGTGTTCGAAACTATTATTCCGCGGACGGTCCGGCTGGGAGAAGCACCGAGTCATGGGGAATCCATAGTGACCTATGATCCAAAATCCCGGGGAGCGGACGTTTACGCGGAGCTAGCGAAGGAAGTGATCAGCCATGGGTAAAGGCCTCGGCAAAGGGATTAACGCTTTTTTTCCGAACGCATCCAAAGAGCCCGACAAACAGGTGGAAGAAATCAAGCTGACAGATATCCGCCCAAACCCATACCAGCCCCGTAAAAATTTTGAAGAGGAAGCACTCGGAGAGCTGGCAGAATCAATCAGCAGCCATGGAGTTATCCAGCCGATATCTCTTCGGAAAAGTATTAAAGGGTATGAAATTGTAGTCGGAGAACGCCGCTTCCGGGCGGCCGGAAAAGCCGGCCTGAAAACGATACCTGCCGTTGTCCAGGAATTGACGGACGATGAAATGATGGAGCTGGCACTGATTGAGAATCTGCAGCGGGAAAACCTGAATCCGCTGGAAGAAGCCAAAGCGTACCAGAAGCTGATGGAGCATCTTCAGATTACCCAGGAGGATCTGGCGGCAAGACTTGGCAAAAGCCGTCCGCACATTGCCAACCATGTGCGGCTTCTGCAGCTTCCGCAGATTGTCCAGGAATACCTGGCAGAAGGAAAGTTATCCATGGGTCATGCCCGGGCTCTGCTCGGGTTGAAAAACAAGCAGGAACTGAGCGGTCTCCTTCAAAAGGTAGTACAGGAGGAAATGAGCGTCCGGCAGCTGGAAGAGTATATTCAGCGTGCCAACGGCAGGGTTTCACGTGAAACAACAAAAAAACCGGCAGTTTCTGCGTCCTGGAAAAACCGGGAATCACGATTGAAAAGCTACTTCGGAACAAACGTGCAGATTAAACCCGGCAAACGAAAAGGAAAAATAGAAATTGACTATACGAACGAAGAAGATCTGGAGCGGATTTTTCATCTTTTATACAAAGAAGAACAGGAATAAATAATACGCTTCTTTTTTGAGGCTGTCCCCATTGCAGGAGCGGGGACAGCCTCTTCCAGCGTCTTCGGTTCATCCGGAAACGCTCCAAACGCAATTTCAGGTAAAGACAGGAGCAAACGTCATGATACTATTTGGAACTATTGTCAACGGCCTGGCCATCGTTGCCGGAGCACTTATAGGAAGCCGTCTCACCCGGCTGTCCAAAGGCATGCAGGAAACAGTCATGAAAGCTATCGGTCTGGCTGTGCTTATTCTCGGCCTCGACATGGCAATGGAAGGAAATGAATTTCTGCTCGTCATTTTCAGTCTGGCTCTCGGAGGTATTCTCGGGGAGCGATGGAACATTGAAGGGAAGCTGAACGGTGTCGGACAGTGGATGGAACGAAAGTGGAAAAAGGAAGAAGGGAGTTCCATTGCTGAAGGGTTTATAGCATCCACGCTGCTTTTTGTCGTTGGGGCAATGGCGATTATCGGAGCACTGGACAGCGGCTTCCGGCAGGATCACTCGGTACTGCTGACAAAAGCGGTGCTGGATGGTTTCACGTCAGTAATATTTGCAGCGACTCTCGGGATTGGTGTGCTTTTTTCAGCTGTTCCGGTAGTTCTTTATCAGGGAGGTATTGCGATTGCTGCTACGTGGATTGTCCGGTTTATTCCGGAATCACAGCTCGACCTTGTGATCAGTGAGATCACAGCGGTCGGCGGCCTCATGATTATCGGCATCGGTCTCAATCTCCTCGGCGTACCGAAAATCCGTATCGCAAACCTGCTCCCGGCTATTCTTCTTATCGTTGTTTTCGTTTTTTTCAAAAGCTGGCTTTTTTAAAAGGCCAATGAAGAAAACAGCACCCACTGAAAAAACAGCGGGAGAAAACAATTAATGGTGGAACAGCACGAAAAGATGAAGTACGCTTGTAATGAAATACAGTAAACAGGGGTGAGTATTTTGGCAGAGCCAAAGTTTGAGCTGAACGATGTCGTTGAAATGAAAAAGCAGCATCCGTGCGGAACCAACCGCTGGAAAGTCGTCCGGATGGGAATGGATATCCGGATTAAGTGCCAGGGGTGCGGCCACAGCATCATGATGCCGCGGCGTGATTTCGAAAAAAAGATGAAGCGGGTGCTCGAAAAAGAAGCAGAGTAAAAAGCCGTCCGGCCGGGGCGGTTTTTCGCTTTTTCCAATCTTCTTGAGTGGAAGGACGGAAAGCAGGAAAACTCGGCAGTTGCGTTCTTTTCATGAAGTCACTATAATTGATAAGGATGTAGACATGACGGAAGAATGCATAATAAAGGAGTAATGAATAAATGGCTTTAACAACGGGAATCGTCGGCCTGCCGAACGTCGGTAAGTCAACGTTATTTAATGCAATTACACAGGCGGGGGCAGAATCCGCCAACTATCCATTCTGTACAATCGATCCGAACGTCGGGATTGTGGAAGTACCGGACCACCGGCTGCAGAAGCTGACTGAAATGGTCGACCCGCACAAAACGGTTCCAACGGCGTTTGAATTTACGGATATCGCAGGAATTGTCGAAGGAGCGAGCAAAGGGGAAGGACTCGGCAACAAGTTTCTTTCCCATATACGGGAAGTTGACGCCATTTCCCACGTGGTCCGCTGCTTTGGGGACGACAACGTCACTCACGTTTCCGGTTCCGTAAATCCGATCCGTGACATTGAAGTGATCAACCTCGAGCTTATTCTTGCCGACCTGGAAACAGTCGAAAAGCGGATCGGTAAAGTAGAGAAGATGGCCAAGTCGAAGGATAAAGACGCCATGGCAGAATTTGAAGTTCTCAAAAAACTCCGTGATGCGTTTGAAGAAGAGCGCCCGGCACGAAGTATTGATTTCACGAAAGAAGAAAAGAAAATCGTGAAAGGCTTTCAACTTCTGACGGAAAAGCCGGTTCTCTATGTGGCGAACGTCAGCGAGGAAGAAATTCTGGAAGCGGACGAAAACCCGTACGTCCAGCAGGTGAAGGAATTCGCTGCAAAAGAAAATTCAGAAGTTATCGTCGTCTGTGCCAAGATCGAATCGGAAATTGCCGAGCTTGAAGGAGAAGAAAAGCAGGAATTTCTGGATGATCTCGGGATTGCAGAAGCGGGGCTCGATCAGCTGATCCGTGCAGCCTACGCACTTCTTGGTCTGGATACGTACTTTACAGCTGGAAAGCAGGAAGTACGGGCGTGGACTATCCGCGGCGGCACAAAGGCTCCTCAGGCAGCGGGTGTCATTCATACGGACTTTGAACGTGGATTTATCCGTGCCGAAGTTGTTTCTTACGAGGACCTCGTAGAAGCAGGCAACATGAACAACGCAAAAGAAAAAGGGAAAGTGCGTCTGGAAGGAAAAGAGTACATCGTCAAAGACGGCGACGTCGTCCATTTCCGTTTCAACGTGTAATAAACAAAAGAGAGCAGCCGGAATTTATCCAG
>PWLM01000059.1 GCA_003560495.1 Bacillus sp. (in: firmicutes)
GCCGGGAGACGGCCAGCACCGGCATCTCCTTGACCAGCGACATGGCGGCTTGCTCGAACAGCAGGGTGAAGTCGCTGCCCGGCCGCGCCCAGGGCACCTCGATGCGCTTGACGCCATGCTCAGGGCACTTGGTGCGAGGCACGCGGGCGTGCAGGTAGCAGTGATGCTGGAAGAAATTCAGGTGCCGCCAGGTCTTGTCGGCGAAATCGTGAGCCGGACAGGCCTGGCCGCACTCAGGGCAGGGGTAGAGGCTGCCTCGCTCGGCCTCGACGTAGAGATCCAGCCGATGGGGCGATACGGAAGTATCCAGGTGCTGATCCTTGAGGATCCAGGGCGCTTGCAGGCCCAAGCCGAGGGTCAGAATCTGGGTGCCGTCCATGCCATACCTCCTGTCGTCGTGGAGGCCATATCCTGGCCCAGCTCAGGGGGCGAATTCCACACCCAACGACGAAGAGCCCATTTTTTCCGAAAATCGAGTTTCGCGGAATCCGCGGCAAAAGTGCCGGAAACGCGATTTCACGTTTTGGGATGACTCTCTAACTTATTGATTTTCAGAGGCATTAGTGATAAGGGAAGGGCTGCCGGCCCACTCTTCAGCTTCTTTGCAGAAGATCTTGGCGGTGGCTGTCTTGATGACATCGATTTCGTTATAGCTCAGGCGCATCGGTCAACGCTTGAAGACCTCATCAAGGGTATTGGCACTGTTGAAAAGCGATTCCAGGCTATCAACGGCTAATATTTGCTCTACCCAGCAGTACAATTGATCGAGCTCAGCCCGATTTAGTCGCTGCGCGGCCCAGTCAGGAATTTCACCAAATTTTACAGAAATCTGCCTTCGGAGAGAAAGTCTTACACCCTGCTTGATACCGCTATCTGTCCATTGTTCGATGAGGGTTTTACGAGTCGGTGCATATTCGCCTTCATCTTCAAGCAGGTCTTCCACCGTCTCGGCAAAAGGCATCTCATATAGCCATTGCGAAATCTGTAAATCGATCGCAATGTCTAACTTCCTAATGGCCCACTCAGACAAACAACCAAATCGATCAACCAGTATTTTTCTCAGGAGATGGCGCTCGCCCTCTCGCCAGATTCTTTCTGCCCATTTTTCCAATCTATCTGCCGCCTGCTCAGATAGCTCCCCGCTGATATCAGGCTTGTCACGCAGCGCCTGCACCTCTGCCAACGGCAACCCACACACCTGAGCAATATCTTTTTCACCCCAAGCGCCGGCATTCAGTTGCGCTACTGCCAGTTTCCTAGCAGCTCCTAATCTTCCTTGCAGCCATCCTATCAGCCATTCCCTATGCTGAAACCTGATTGGTTCATGCATGACCTTCTGAATTATTGTTGGGAATTGATCTGACATTTAGCGCCCCTTCTTACGCAGAAAGTCTGGGCAAGGTGCCAAGATTCAGAATAATTCAGTCAGTGCTCAAGCTCACGACGCAATGCAGCGATTTCGGCCTGCGGCAGACCGGTGGCGTGGGCGATGGTGGCGTCGTCCAACTCAGTCGTCTGGATCAGGTTGCAGGCGATTTCGCGCCGAGCTTCCTGACGTTCTTTCTTCGCCCAATTCTCGAGGTTTTCTGCCAACATCTCTTTATCCTCCATCACGCTGTTGAGCCGCTCCAGGTTGAACCCGGTACCCAGCCACTGAAGATGTCGCTTCAGCCAACGGGTCACGATCTCGTCGGTACGCCGCTTGTTCGGATCGGCCTGGATGATGGCCACGATGCGATCTACCGCACGCTGCAGTGCCTGCCGATCGCCCGTCGCATTCTCGATGCCGAACACGCCGCTGAGCGGCGTGGGGCGCTCGGCCAGCTCCTCATCAGTATAGCGACCCTCGTCGACCAGATAGTAGCGCAGGTGCGGCTGATAGACCCGCAGGAAGGCCGGGGGTTCCGGCTGCACCATCTGATAGACATCCTCGCATGCCGTCCACGGGCGCGTGCCGTTGTAGAGCACAATCGGCAGCACCGGCGGTAGGCCCTTAGCAGGCGTGGTGACGTCGGTCTTGAGCAGATGATCGTAGAAGCAGGCCACATAGTGCAGCAGCCGAATCGGCATGCGCAGATCCACCGAGGACTGAAACTCCAGCAATATGTAGAGAAACACACGCTGCGTCAGCCCCTGCCACGCCACCTCGACTGACCAGACCACGTCTTCGAGCCTCTCTTCGAACAGGGGCGTGATGTAGTTGCCGCTGTGGTTCTTCAGGGTGGTGAAGTCCATCAGCTCGGCGATTTCGCTCGATACAAAGCCTTCAATGAGCTGTTGAACGAACTCCGGGTGGCTGAAGAGCTCCTTGTACCCCGTGTCGTGGTGTTTAGCCATGGCGACTACCCTCCTGGCGACTATACTGGCTATCTATCCAGCATAGTCCAGCCCGACAATACCGGGAGGTGCCATGACTCATGATATTCGCTCCGGAACCCTAGCCGACCCCGATGAGGCGGTGGTGGAGTTCGAGCGCCTCCCCCAGGTGGTGAAGCGCCTGTCGGCCCGGGCGCGCCGCCATATCGCCAACAGCGTGTCGAAGAACACCATCCGCGGCATGCGGGCCGATCTGCGCGTCTACCAGCGTGCGGGAGGCCTGCTGCCGGCGGATGAGTTCGATATCGCCAACTTCATCGCCGATCAGCGCGCCCTGGGCAAGAAACCCGCGACTTTGGAGCGCTATCTCAACTCCCTGCACATGTGGCACCGCTATATGAATCTGCCGTCGCCGGTGAGGAGCATGCCGGTGCGGGCGGTGATGCGGGGCATTCGCCGAGCCGCCGGTACGCGCCAGAAGGAGGCGCCGCCGCTGCTGCTGGCGGACCTGCACCGCCTGCTTGAGCCTATCGATCGCACTGACCTGCGTGGCAAGCGCGATAGCGCCCTCTTTGCCCTCTCCTTTCACGGCGCCTTTCGGCGCAGCGAGGTGGTGGCGCTCTACCTGGCGGATATCCAGTGGGAGGCCCGGGGTATCCTGGTGGGCCTGCGGCGCAGCAAGACCAATCAGGAGGGGGCCGAAGAGACCAAGGCCATCCTCCGCGCGCCTGAGGGTTTCCCCCACTGCCCCGTTCGGCTGCTGGAGGCCTGGCTGGCGGCCTCGGGAATCCGGCGCGGGGCGGTGTTTCGCAGCATCAGCCTATCTGGGAAGCTGGGTGCCGGGCGGCTGACCGGCGGCGTGGTAGCCCAGCGTCTGGCGCACCACCTGGAGGCGGCCGGCATGGCCGATCGCGGCTTCACGCCGCACAGCTTTCGGGCTGGCTTTATCACCGAGGCACATCGTCAAGGCAAGGCGGCAGTGGATATCAAGCGAATCAGCGGTCATCGTTCCCAGAGCACCTTCGAGCGCTATATACGGCGTACCGATCACTTCGAAGGCCACGCCGGCGATTTTTACACTGGGGTGGAGGAAGCGCTGCCCTGGGTCTATTGGCGGTGAGGCTGGTGGGCCTGGCCCTTAGCGTTCGGCGCTGGTGGCCTCTTTGGTCAGGCGTTGGTGGTCCTCTTGGGTCAGACCC
>PWLM01000029.1 GCA_003560495.1 Bacillus sp. (in: firmicutes)
GAAGCTTTGTCTTCCGCTCTTTTGGAAGAGTTTGACCGGCTCGGCCTGCGTCTGGAAGATGAAATGCCGGCACTACGGGCACTAGTCGATAAAGTATACGAAATCGAAGAAGCCCTTCCGGAGCTGAACAGGCTGGCGGATATACTTATTGCAGCGGACGACGACTGGGATGAGATTGAAGAGGCGGCTGAACGGTTTTTGGAACTGGAACAATATCAGCCGGAGATTGAGCAGGCGTTTACCCGGATGTATGACCTGGAGCAGAGAGTGCCTGAATTGTATGCAGTCCGGGATACGACCCGGGATATTCAGGAGGTCCTTCCACAGCTTGAAGAAGGAATCCGTACGATGCAGCAGGTGGAAAACCGTTTCCCGGAAGCGGAAGAGGAGATAGCCCGATTGTCGGCGGTTCTGGCTGATGCAGAAGGGCTGATCGACGGCGGGGAAAGCCTGCTGCCGGAGGTAGAGTCGGAAGTGGCCGGGGCGGAGCAGTCACTTTCCGGCCTGCAGGATAGAACCAATACTGTCGAGCAGAGAGCAGGAGGGGCCCTTGAAGCAGGCGTTCAGACTGTCCAGGTGCCTCAGAAACTGCTGATTCAATTAGCGGAGCGCAGTGAAACGGCTTCTTCAACGCTCGATGAAGCGGTGGAACTGATCGAAGCGGCGCAGAGCTGGCTCGACTCCGATGTGGTGTCTGCCGGGGAAGCTGCTTCCTATGCAGAAGACGCTGCGGCA
Source organism: Bacillus sp. (in: firmicutes) (assembly GCA_003560495.1). Classification (GTDB taxonomy): domain Bacteria; phylum Bacillota; class Bacilli; order Bacillales; family Salisediminibacteriaceae; genus Alkalicoccus. The sequence goes on from PWLM01000029.1 coordinate 736, forward strand.
CTGCTTGCCCGTGTAGAAGAAGCCGGAGAGTGGACGGACGGGATGCTGACAGAAGCCGGGGAGATTGCAGAGGCACTCGGAGAAGCAGAGCTCCCGGAAATAGATATTGATCCTTCCCTTTCCGGGGAAGCTTTGACAGAACGTTTCGATGAAATAGAAACAGCACTGGAAGAGCTCGACAGCTTCCTGGCAGGAGCAGAGGGAATAAACATTGATATTTCTCTGGAACAACTATCAGCGGAAGTGGAAACATCGCTGGAGGAGTTCAGGGAAAGAAGAGCGTCTCTTCCGGACGAAGAAGCGGTCAATGGCGCGGTGGATACGTGGCAGACATCCGTGGAACTGGCAGAGATGCCATCCGTTCTGCTGGAAGATCTCACAGAAGCCATTGAACAAGGAAACTTGGCCGAATTACAGCGCCGGATCGAAGCTGTCATTCCAGTGCTGGAGGACACGGCAGATAAGCTGGAACAGCTGGACGGGACCGAAACGGATGAGCTGAGAGCAGTGGTTCAGGAAACGCTCGGGACAGCGGAGCATCTCGTAGAGGTCCTTAATGAAACAGAACTTCCTTCGGTCGAACTGGATTTGTCCATTCAGGAAGGAACACTCACCGAAAACCTTCAGGAAATGGAGGATGGCCTCCAGGAACTGGAGAGTATTGCATCGGAAGCTTCTGAAAGACTGGACCGTGAAACATGGAGTACGCTGCTGGCAGGAGTTTCCGAAGACGTGGCGGCTGAGCTGCTGCTTGCCCTGTCGGAGCGGGAAGAAACTTCAGGAGAAAAACTGGAGGAAGCCGTTCAATGGGCGGAAGCAGCTGAATCATGGCTTGCTTCGGATCCTGTTTCTGCCGGAGAGGCTGCAGGCTATGCCGGCGAAGCCGCAGACCTTATCACCCGCGTTCAGGAAACCGGGGAGTGGACAAAAGAAACCGTAAAAGAAGCCGAACAAATTGCGGAACAATTGGAGAACGCCGAGCTTCCAGTGATCACCATCGAGCCTTCTGTTTTGGGAGAAGCGGTGCCGGAACGTCTGGACGCGATAGAAAAAGCTTTAAAAGACGTTAACAGCTTTCTGGCGGAAGCAGCAGAAGATACAAACAATCCCGCTGTGAGAAGTCTTTTAGCAGGGTTCGCTGGCGAAGTGGGGTCGTCCTTGGAACAGTTCCGGAACAGAAGAGATGCAATAGAAGAAACGTCGGCAGAAAACGTTGAAAAAGCGGCCGCTTCCTGGGAAGAACAGGCTGGGAAGCTGGAAAAAATTCCGGCAGTCCTGTTTGAGGATATATCAGAAGCAGTAGAGGGCGGCAGTTCAGCTGAAATGCAAAATCGGGCCGAAGCTCTTGTGTCAGTGCTTGAAAACAGTGTAGCAAGGGCCGGGAATCTGGAGGAGACAAGCTCGGAGCAGCTCGTCCGGCTGCAGGAGGCACTCCGCACAGCTGAACGTTTCGCAGAAACATTTGAACAAATGGAAACACCGGTGAAAGAAGGAGAAATACTATTAGGCGGAACGCTCACAGACAGTGGTAAAGTGCGCCTTCCGGAACTGGAAACAGTCGCCGGGAGTGCAGAACAAGCAATTTCTGACTTGGGAGAACGAACAAGTGTTATCGAAGATAGAGCAGCAGAGGCAGGCGGGAGCGTTTTCCGGGCTGTCCAGCTGCCGCAGGAACTGCTGCTCAACCTGTCAGATAAGGGAGAAGCATCTTCTGAAGCACTCCAGGAAGCTGTGGAACTCATTGAAGAAGCAGAAGCGTGGTTCGCATCCGCTCCGGTATCTGCTGGAGATGCTGCAGCGTATGCAGAACAAGCGGCGGCACTTCTTGTTCGAGTCCAGGAAGCAGGGAAATGGACGGATAAAACAACATCAGAAGCGCAACGTATTGCCGGGGAACTGGCAGAAGCAGAGGCGCCGGCTCTGGATATTGATCCGTCATTATCCGGGGAAGCATTGACGGAGCGTCTCGATGAAATAGAAGAAACGATGGCTTCGTTAAGCAGTCTGCTTACGAGGGCCGCAGAAGCGGAAAGTCTCAGCATTAATGAAAGTCTTGCAGATCTTGCATCAGCATCCGATGCTTCACTGATACAGTTCCGGGAAGCGAGGGCGGCTCTTCCGGACGAAGAATCACTTGAAGAAGCAGTAGATGAAACAGTCGCCAAATGGCGTGACCAGGCCGGAACACTTGCGGGTATCCCGGCAGATCGTTTGGAAAACGTAACGGAAGCTGTTGAAAGCGGCAGTGCGGCTGAAATACAGCAGCGGGCCGAAGCGGCGGTTCCGGTGCTGGAGCAGTCGGCGGATGTCCTGGAACAGCTGGATGCAGCCGGGGTGGAACAGTTGAATGACAGGCTGCAGGAAGCCCTGCAGGCGGCGGAACGAATTCAGGATGCGGGAGAGAATGCGGCTGCTCAAGCAGAACAGGAACGTGAGCGTCTCGAAGAAATTCAGCGGTTCCTCGAGGAAGATGCCCCGGCACTGCTCGACACGGCATTCGCGGGGATCCGGGAGACGCTTGATCAGGACGAACGTTTCCGGGAAGCAGAGCGGTATCTCCTTCTTGCTTCGAACAGTCTTTCTGCAGCAGACGACGGATTGAATACGGCCCGTTCCGCCGTGGACACTGCAGCATCGGAATTTCCCGGGCTGGCTGCAAGGTGGAGCGGAGCTGCCGGAACAGCTTCGGACGC
>PWLM01000135.1 GCA_003560495.1 Bacillus sp. (in: firmicutes)
CTGGGGGAGCGGAGATTGCCTTGGATCCGGGCAGTCGGGTCATAGCATTGGTTTTTAAATCAGGGGGCTTTCGCTGGTTTCCGCGCAGCAGATTAATAACAGGTTCTGCCCAGAGCTCTGGCGAGGTCACGGAGCTTTTGTTCGTCTTGATCGCTTAAAGCGGAGGAGTAACGTACATAGAGAGAAGCGGAAAGACTGTCATTATTTATTCTTCCTACGGGAAATGTTTTTACGTTTTCATGTTCAGAGGAACAGGAGCATATATCATGACTGGAAGAAACGAGAAAACAATCGTCTTCCACAGAATATATACCACACCATTCAACCTGGGGCACGTATTCATACAAAAACAACGCTGTATTTTCCAACAATCGTTCAGCGGGTACTTTTTTGTAAACATCTGCCATCAATTTATAAGCTGCAATATCTGTAGAAGTTGTCAAAAAGTATCTCTCCCTTATTAATTCATCGTTGAAACACTACACATTTTAACAAAAACTTATAAGGTTTTGGGCATGTGAATGAGAATAGGCAGCTGTTATGGTAAAATTACCCGAAATAAGCACTTTTCTATTGAAGTTATAACAGGAAAAATAATAATAACCAATATTACTGACGGACAGTGTAGAAAATTACATGATATATTCAATCTTTCTGGAAGAGGAGCAAATAACATGAAAGATAAAAAACAGGTTACGATTCAAAAAGGCCAGAGATTTCCACTGACGATAAAAAGAATGGGAATTGACGGGGAGGGAGTCGGCTTTTTTAAGCGCCAGGTGGTATTCGTTCCGGGGGCTCTTCCCGGAGAAGAAATAGTTTGTGAAGCTGTAAAAGTTTCTCCTAAATTTGCAGCCGGTAAAATTGTTAAAATCCGGCGTGCTTCGGAAGGAAGAACGAAAGCACCGTGCCCTTATTTTGAGAAATGCGGGGGTTGTCAAATCCAGCATCTTTCCTATGATCATCAGTTGAAAGAAAAGAAGGATCTTCTCCGGCAGGCGTTTGAGAGATACACTAAAATTCCTCTGGAAAGCCTGGATTTCCGCGATACGATAGGGATGGAAGATCCGTGGCGCTACCGGAATAAAAGCCAGATGCAGGCCGGAATGAAAAATGGAAAAGTAACTGCCGGACTTTATGAACCAGGCAGTAACAGATTAACTGATATTGACGAATGCATTGTTCAGCATCCGCAGATTGATAAAGTAACAAACACCGTAAAACAAATTGCACAGGATTTGAAAATATCTATTTATGACTTAAAGAAACATAAAGGGTTTTTACGGACAATCGTTACAAGGGTGGGGTTTAATACCGGGGAATATCAGCTTGTACTCGTAACTTCCTCGAAAGATTTCCCTAAAAAAGAGCTCTTTCTGAAAGAGCTCAAACAAAGACTCCCTGATATAAAATCGGTAGTACAAAATATAAATCCTGGAAAAACACCACTCGTATTTGGTGAGGAAACGATTGTACTGGATGGGGAAGATCAAATTATGGAGAAGCTGGATGATCTCACCTTTAAACTTTCGGCGCGTGCATTTTTCCAGCTGAACCCTGAGCAGACGATCAAACTTTACAATGCAGCTAAAGACGCAGCGGGACTTACCGGCAGGGAAAAAGTTGTAGATGCTTACTGCGGAACTGGAACAATCGGGCTCTGGGTCGCCGGCAGCGCAGCGGAAGTACGCGGAATGGACGTTATCGATTCCGCGGTTAAGGACGCTGAGGAGAATGCAGTGCGAAATAATATAAACCATACGTTATTCGAGACCGGGTCAGCTGAAACGGTTATGCCCCGCTGGGAAAAAGAAGGATGGCATGCCGATGTTGTCATAGTCGATCCACCCAGGACCGGTCTTGACAAAGAGCTGATGAAAACACTGCTCAGAACAAAACCGGAACGTATCGTTTATGTATCATGTAACCCTTCAACACTGGCTAAAAATGTAACAGAGCTTTCGGCAGGCGGTTATATACTTAAAAGTCTACAGCCGGTGGATATGTTCCCGCATACGTCCCAGGTGGAAACTGTTGCTCTGCTTACCGGCCCCAGTTAAAAGAAATAGCTGCAGGCTGATCGGAATTCACTGTATATAATCTAATGGAAGGAATTTATTTATATTTGACGAATAAAATATAGTATTAAAACATCATCCTGCCTGACGAAACTTCTAACACAACCCGTCCGGACTGTTTCAGTTTTGAGCGGGAGAAATGAGGGATAATAATGCTGCAGGAAATTCTGCTCATCTTTTTTGTTGGTCTTGCCTTGATGCTCCTGTTTAATTTTGCCGGACGCCGGTTTGTGCCGGGAATGAGACAGTCGCCGCTGCAGCTGCTGCTCATATCAGTAATTCAGGCTGTACTTATTGTTATTTTAATTGTTTTTCTATTTTAACCTATTGAATGTTCAAATCCGTCTTCGGCTGCAGAAAATACGTATTCAATCGATAAAATAACAATTCCAGCAAAAGAAATTAATTAACAAGCTGGGCTGGTCCGATTAGATTATCAGACCAGCTTTTTTGAGCTGATATAGAGTCATTTAAACCATCTGTAAGGTAAATGTATGGTTTCGATCCCTGATGCCCATAAAATCACAATGTTTGTAATAAAAAATTAAAGAAATGCAGGAGTTTGTGAAAAAACCCGTAAATGGCGGGTGAAACTTTAAAATAAAGATGTAAAAGTAGACAATTAGCTTTAAAAAGTAAAAAAACAGGTTAATGTAACGATAGACGTGGTATAGGGAGAAAGAGAATAGTTCATAAATTGTGAGGAGGATCAATATGGCTGAAGAAGAAAAAGATCAGGAAGAACTGGAAAACAATGAAGAAGTTGAGGAAAACGAAGAGGAAGAAAACGAAGAAGAATCAGATTCCTTTGAGTTTGACAGAAATTATGTGCTGGCCGGTTCCATGATCGGTGCAGGAATCGGGTACCTGGCTAAAAGTCAGGCTTCCAGAAATGTACTAAAAAAAGCGATGCAGTCAGAAACAGCGAGATCCATAGGCTCCGAAATTGGTAAAACGGTTCAGGAACTTGTGATGGAACAGGTACAGACAAATCTGAAACAATCCGTTAACTCCTATCTCGAGCCAAAACAGCTTGCAGCTACTGTTTCACAAAAACTGATTGATGCAGGAAAAGAAAAGTTTTCAGAGGGATCTTCAAATAAGAAAGAAAGCTCCGGTAAATCAGGAAAAGGAAATAAAGAACTTAACCAGGTAAAAAAAGAAAATGAAGAATTGAAAGAACGGCTCGATAAAATGGAAAAAATGATGTCGAAAATGGACAAGTAATCCAACTAACAGTACAGGAGGTTTTTTGAATGGCTAAAAGCAAAAAAAATGTAAACAAAAAACGCAGTGAAGAAGAACAGGAAGAGCAGCAGGAACAG
>PWLM01000225.1 GCA_003560495.1 Bacillus sp. (in: firmicutes)
AGTATTGTATTTAACTTTTGTGGTAATCATATGTTTTGCTGCGAGCTTTTTAATGACGCCGGTCATTAAAAAGCTGGCATTCAAAATTAAAGCCGTGGATGAAGTAGGAGCAAGAAAAGTTCATCGTGAGAGAATGGCCCGCCTCGGTGGGGCTGCAGTTTATGTGAGCTTTCTTATCGGAATGTTGTTGATCAGTCCGGATCATCACCATTTCTGGCCGATCATGCTCGGTGGACTGGTTATAATTATCACAGGACTGCTGGACGATATTTACGCTGTTTCTGCTTCTAAAAAGCTCCTTGGGCAGTCAGCTGCTGCTCTTATCGTTATTTTTGGAGGCCTGTATGTAGAAGTAATCACACTTCCGTTCGGGATCGAGTGGTATCTCGGGATATGGGGGCTTCCCCTTGCCTTTCTATGGATCATAGGAATAACGAATGCGATTAATTTGATTGACGGGCTCGACGGTCTTGCTGCTGGAGTTTCAGCTATCGTGTTTGCTTCTATTTCCGTCCTGGCTATTCTGGGGGGAAACGAGCTGGTTACCGTGATGAGTCTCGTGCTGCTCGCAGGTACACTTGGATTTTTAATTTTTAACTTTCATCCTGCCACCATCTTTATGGGAGATACAGGATCTTTGTTTTTAGGGTATATGATAGCGGTGCTTTCCCTGCTGGGCTTTAAAACAGTCACTCTGTTTTCGCTGTTGGTCCCAATTGTACTGCTGGCTGTTCCGATAGCCGATACGCTGTTCTCAATTCTCCGCCGTTACTTCAATAAAAAACCAATAAGTGCTCCTGATAAGTCCCACATTCATCATAGACTCCTGAAGCTTGGTTTTTCCCATAAGAAAACTGTTTTAATGATTTACGGTCTGAGCATTTTCTTCTCTGCTGCAGCTATTATGCTGGCCCAGTCCACCCTGCTGATCAGTATTTTCATTGTTGTGACCGTTGTTGTTACCATAGAACTGCTTGCGGAATTAATAGGGCTTGTCCATAAGGATTACCGCCCTCTTTTGAATGTTATTGAACGAATTATTAAATGAAAAGCGAATGCACGCTCTTATAATAAGTTGGCTTGAATTAAAACAAGAAGGAGAGAAACGCTCATCTTCTTGTCCATGGGGAGTTTTTCCGTGTTTGGACCTCAGCTTATTACTTCCCGGGAGCCTGCAGTTCCTTTACGTGCCGATAAGCCTTTCTCCACGACAGTCTGGAAGCAAAGTTTCTTTCTGTAATCAACAACGAGCTTATCTGACTGGTGGAATGGTTATTCCGGTTAAACAACTTAATCAACGCGCTTAACCCCCTGTCAGACACACGGTGACAGGGGGTTATTCTATGTAAAGCTTTTTTCAGAAAGCTTCATAGTATTATTTCCGGCTGTTTTTACTCCTCAGCAGTAGGTTCAAGGTCAAGGTGCTGTCGAAGAAGCATTGATACTTCCTCAAGAGAAGAAGGGTCTAAGTCGTAGTAATAAATGCCATCCCGGGTAAGGTCACTTCCCTCGAGGCCGAGGGTTTCAATGTTCTCCTGACTGGACGCGTAGCTGTGCATGCTCACAATATCACCGAAAGCGAGGTTGGTCTTCATATGGTTTTCCAGACTGCCCATAATGTCATCGAACCGTATGATGGAACGGAAGGAAGCCCCTTTTTCAAGAAGGCCGGCCATCACTTCCTGCTGGCGCTCTCCCCGGCCGATATCCCCGCGTGGATCGTGTTTACGCATTCTTGAATAAGCAAGTGCCTGCTCCCCGTTGAGCGTCTGGACGCCTTCTTCTATTTGAACAGTACTTTTATCCGTGCTGTCTGATTCTGTAAAGGCCAAGGGAGAATCAACCTCCACGCCTCCGAAAGCATCGACTATTTCCATAAAGGCAACAAAGTTAATAGTTAAAAAGTAGTCAACAGGCAGTTGAAACAGGCTTTCGACTGTCTCGACTGTTTTATCCACTCCGCCGAAGGCATGGGCATGATTGATTTTATCATTTCCTCTGTCCGGGATTTCGACAAGAGAGTCCCTCGGAATGCTCAGCAGTTTAACGGATTCTTCCTCTTTATTGAAAGTAGCCAGAATGTTGGCATCTGTCCTGCCGCTCAGATCCTCTCCACGGTCATCGACCCCGAGGAAAAGAATTGAGAAGCTGTCGTTGGAGATGTCCACTTGGCTGGTACGGTAGTCTGAATGGTCGCCCCGGTCCAGCTCCTGACCGGCACTGGACGTTACACTGTTCATTTGAGTAATAACGTAAACAAGTGCAGCTCCACCGGCCAGCAGCAACAGTGTAAATACTACAGCAGCAATTTTTATGAAGCGTCGGAGTGGAGTTTTCCGGCGGCGCTTCTGGTTATCTTCAAATCGGGATTGTACCATCACAGGGCTCCTTCTATTTCAGATGTAATAATTATACAAAAAATCGTTCCGGCGCTTTAATAGACGAGATCCTCTGCAAAAAGTTACATCTTGAAAGGTTATTCCCGCTGATTTTCAGCAGGAGGCACGCTTCTTTCCAGATAGCCGCTGCCCTCCCAGGTAATTGCGACTCTGCCGCCGGACAGGTTCATCAGCCACTCCTCAAAGTTATTTTCTTCTCCTGCGGCTATCCAGCAGGTCACAGCTGCTTTTTCACCGTAGGAAATATCTTTTAAAATATACGTGGAGGAGCGTATTTCATTTTCAATTTTCCCGAGCAGCGTATAGTCAAAAACCGCCTTTCCTATGGAGGCGAGACGCCGTTCTACGACACCGGTTTCTTTTATGCCGGATGAGGCAGCGGAGCTGTAAGCCCGGATCAGACCTCCACCGCCGAGCTTAATTCCGCCGAAATACCGCGTGACCACAACACACGTATCTTTGAGCTTTCGTTTTTTGAGTACTTCCAGCATTGGTACGCCTGCTGTACCGGAAGGCTCTCCGTCATCATCTGCTTTTTGTATAAGATCGTTTTCGCCTATCATATAAGCAGAACAGTTGTGAGAAGCATTCCAGTGTTCTTTTTTGATTTCAGCGATGAAAGTCTGTGCTTCCTCTTCGGTTTCCGTGCGTTTCACGTATGTAATGAATCGTGACTTTTGTACGGTCAATTCTGATTTTCCCTGAGGATTTACGGTTAAGTACGAAGTGAGCATAGAGGTAAACTCCTTTAAATAAAATTTCCTGATTGTCTAGAGCTTAAGTAGGATTCTAAAAAAATATAGAAAAATGGAATAAACAAGATAAACTTTCTGACTTTTGGGGTATGATGAGTAATAATATGCTTTTAAATAACATTAGAATTTGTCGTCTCCGAACAAATATGCGTATATTTACCCTGTATAATGTGTTAAGATAAAATAGGAAAATGGCTTCATATACTTTGTCACCTTTGACTTTCTAAAAGAAAAAACAAGAAAGAACCGGGGCAGGTATACCTATTTTTTGAAATTATTTACTTAGGGTTTGAAAATAACGCGCAGAAGCCTGCTGAAAAACAGTGCTGCCTACAGTATAGCATTGTTTCAGACGGGTAGGCTGTTTAGATAGAAAGAAGGGTGAAAATGAACTCGTTTGACACGATTCAGAGTATTAAAGAAAGACTGTCAGAAGCAGTTCATCAAGCCCAAAAAGAGTTGCACGAAACAGTAGCGGAGGCTCCTTCCATACTGCCTGAGCACAGAGAGGCAGCAGAAAATCTGCTTCAACAATGTAATACGGTAAAGCAGTATCTGGAGGAAGCAGATTTTCCGGAGGACACTCGCCGGGAAGCCAAACTGCTCTATATGCAGGAAGCTGAAAAGAAAAGGATTGCCAGAGAGCTTCATGACGGGCCTGCACAGCTGACGGCAAATGCGCTCATGAGGGCAGAAATTACAGAACGTTTGCTGGATAAAGGCTGTTATGTAGATGCAGGGGAAGAACTGAAAGAAACTAAAAAATCTGTAAAAAAGGCGCTTGTGGAAATGCGCCGGCTGATCTATGATCTGCAGCCTGCTGACCTGGAGAAGCGCGGCCTCATAGAAGCCGCTGCGGTTTTTCTTCGGGAGGTGGAAGAGCAGACAGGTACTAAAGTGACTTTTCGAATCTCCGGGGAAGATCGGCGTCTGCGGAAAGAAATCGAAACAGCGGTTTACCGGTTTATTCAGGAAACCGTGCGTAATGCTGTGAAACATGGGGCTCCACACCGTATTGATATCGGTGTAAGTATGGAAGAACAGCTTATAACGGTAAGCGTCCGGGATGATGGAGCAGGCTTTGACGACACAGTATTTAATGATTACTCTTTCGGACTGGAAGGTCTGAAAGAAAGAATGCAGCTCTTTGGCGGTACGACAGTTATTCAATCGCAACCGGGCAGCGGGACGGTGATTACTGCCAGTATTCCCGTAGTCCGTAATGAGGGATAAAATTACTCAGGAGGAAGATATCATGGATAATAAACTGCGAATTGTTTTAATAGATGATCATCAGCTTTTCCGGGAGGGTGTTAAACGAATTCTTTCCATGGAGGACAACCTGGAAGTAGTGGCGGAAGGAAACGACGGCGGGGAAGTTATTGATCTCGTACGTCAAAATCAGCCGGATGTTGTGCTGATGGATGTTAACATGCCGGAAGTGAATGGTATTGATGCGACAAGATCGCTCGTGGAAACCTTCCCGAACGTTAAAGTATTGATCCTCTCTATTCACGATGATGAAGCATATGTGACGCAGGTGCTGAAATCGGGTGCCTCCGGATATCTTCTGAAAGAAATGGATACAGAAGCGCTGATTGAAGCGGTCAAGGTTGTCGGCCAGGGAGGAGCGTACGTTCATCCTAAAGTAACATACAATCTCATCAAAGAATACAGGCGTCTTGCTACGGACGGAGGCGGGGAAACGGAAGTAGGGTTCAGGGAAGTGGAATACAGGCGCCCGCTTCACCTGCTGACTCGCCGGGAATGTGAAGTCCTGCAGCTGATGACTGACGGCAAGAGTAACCGGGCGATCGGCGAAGCACTGTACATCAGTGAAAAAACAGTCAAAAACCACGTAAGCAATATTCTGCAGAAAATGGGAATGAATGACCGCACGCAGGCAGTAGTGGAAGCAATTAAAAACGGCTGGGTAAAAGTTAATTAAATATGCAGGAAAGGGGGTGTCCCGGATGGGATAGCCCCTTAATTGTTTGAACTGCGGCAGGCTGGTCTGCTGCTATTAGGAATTGTCGTACAGGCTGACTTGAAAATAAAACATCGACAGGAGAAACTTCCACCCGGGTGGGACGGAATCAGTTGATTCCGATAAGGATAGACACCCTCCAGGCGAATTGGTACTATAAAAACAGATTGTACGTTTATAAAGGAGACTTATCATGAGCAGAATAGCGATCGTGACTGATAGTACTGCCTACCTTTCTGAGGACATGCGCAGAAGGCACAATATTACGATGGTTCCGCTGAATGTTGTATTCGGAGAAGATACATATAAAGAAGAGCAGGATATCACAGCGGAAGAATTTTATAAAAAAATGAAAGAAACTGAAGAACTGCCGACCACTTCCCAGCCGAGTATCGGACTTTTTGAAGAAACATTTGAAGCTCTCGGTAACGAGTGTGATGAAATAATAGTAGTCACACTGTCAAGCGGTATCAGTGGAACGTGTCAGACAGCGGCAGCAGCCGGGGAATCCGTGGAAGGCGTGGAGGTCCATGTATTTGATTCGGAAGTAAGCTGTCTTGTGCAGGGATTTTATGCTCTTGAAGCTGCAGGGATGGCAGCAGCAGGCAGGAGTTCTACACAGATTATGGAGCGTCTTGAAAGTCTCCGTACCCGCACGCGCGCTTATTTTATGGCGGATGATCTGAGCCACCTCCACCGGGGCGGCCGGCTTAACGGAGCACAGCTTTTTATTGGCAGTATGCTGCAGATAAAACCAGTGCTTCATTTTGAGGATAAGAAAATTGTGCCTTTTGAAAAAGTGCGCACTGAAAAGAAAGCGGTGGCCCGCATTAAGAGCCTGCTGGATGATGATGCATCCCGGGGAACTCCACTGAACGTTGCGGTAATTCACGGAAACTGTCCGGAAAAAGCAGACAAACTTGTTAAGGAAATAGAGGACAAATATCCAGCAGCTTCGGTGTATAAAAGTTATTTTGGTCCTGTGATCGGCACCCACATCGGGGCAGGAAGTCTCGGGATCGGCTGGATGGATATGTCGTAATCGTATTTAAGGCCGGAGGTGACGGGTTCCTGAGAGCCTCCGGCCGCATGTGTGCGGATTTTATATAACTTGCTGCCTGAACCCTCCTGATCGATCATTTAAGGAGGTTTTTTATTGTGGAAAAAACCAAGTACCAACGGAAGGATGTTATGAGACGCATCCAGTACAGGCGTCTGCTGGCTTCAGAAATTTTTTACGATGGAGATGAAAGAGAACATCTTCCGCTTCTGGAAAAAATGACAGCGGAAGGTCTTCTCCGCAAAGAACCGGCGATTCGTGAAGAGAAGGGAGCTTTACAATGCGTCCGGTGCGGCAGTGGAAAAAATTTTCTCGGGACGGTATCCAAGTGCGGAAAGTGCGGGGGGAAATGCTTTTACTGCCGCGCCTGTCTGGTGATGGGAAGGCCAAGTTCATGCGGGTTTCTGTATTCTTCTGCTTCCGTTCCAGTGCAGCAGCCAGGGCCGGAAGCGGGGGCCTTAGGGTGGAATGGCAAACTTTCCGCAGGCCAGCGTCAGGCTGCAGAGAAACTCGTCAACTGTTTTCAATCCGGAAAAAACCGTGAATTTCTGCTGTGGGCTGTATGTGGTGCCGGGAAAACGGAAATGCTTTTTCCGCTTATATCAGAGGCGCTCACAAAAGGAAAGGCGGTCATGCTCTGCACTCCAAGACGGGATGTAGTCCAGGAACTGGAGCCGCGGCTGAAACAGGCATTTCCGAAGGCAGAAACGGCCGGGTTTTACGGCGGCAAGCCTCCGGAAAACCGTTTCTGCTATGCGGATATTGCTGTCGCTACAACGCACCAGTTATTAAGGTTTTATAAGGCGTATACATTAATAATTATTGATGAAGTCGATGCTTTTCCGTATACGATGGATAAAAAGCTTCAGTATGCAGCGGATCAGGCAGCGGCAGATAAAAGTATGACGGTTTATGTTACAGCGACGCCTTCCCGCATGCAGCAGCGCCTGGCAGCGTCCGGCAGTCTGGAATCTGCAGTAGTCTCCAGACGCTTTCATGGCGGGGATCTTCCAGTTCCCCGTCTCGTGTGGGCCGGAAACTGGAAGAAGCAGATAAAAAACAACAGACTACCGAGGGCGCTTCGCATGTTTCTGAAAGAGGCGGATGGCCGGCCGGTACTGCTTTTTGTCCCAGCCGTAAGCTGGCTGAAACCGGTGCAGGAAGTGCTGGGAAAATGGAAGGGGAAACTCCGGACAGCCACTGTTCACTCACAGGAGGAGGAGCGGTCCGAGCGTGTGAAAATGTTTCGGGAAGGCTGTTTCGATGTATTAATTACTACGACGATTCTTGAGCGGGGGGTTACAATTGAAAATGTTCAGGCGGCTGTTCTCGGGGCTGAAGATGCGGTTTTCACGGAAACGGCCCTGATCCAGATTGCCGGAAGAGCAGGCAGAAGCAGCCGTTATCCGACAGGGATGGTGTCATTTTTTCATTATGGACCGACACGCGAAATGAAACGTTCTGTACGAACGATTGTTCAGCTGAACAGGCGGAAAAGCTGATGAAGGATTATTTATGCCTGAGGTGTCATGAGCCGTTAAAGCAGCCGCCTGGCTGGCTGAATGTTTTTCAGGTCCGGCCGCCTTTATTATGTACTGAATGCCGAAGCCTCCTGGAACCTGTATCAGAAGACGGGTGCTGTATATGCGGCCACCCCGAGGTCATGGAAAAATGCACTGACTGCACGGCCAGAGAAAAAAGAAGCCGGTTCCCCGCGGTAGTTCAACGGTCTCTTTATACGTATAATCCATTTATGAAGGATTTGATCTCCCAATTTAAATATAGGGGAGACGCAGAACTTTCCCTTGTTTTCGCCGATGACCTTTTGAAGCTGGCCCGAAGAGAATTCCCGGGTTTTCATGCCGCCGTGCCTGTGCCGCTTCATCCGGACAGGCTCTGGGAAAGAGGGTTTAATCAAGCTTCTCTTCTTGGACAGAAATTTCCCGGAGAAGAACTTCTTATCAGAAGCAGTATGAATACGAAGCAGAGTAAATCGCCGGGAAGGACCAGGAGGAACAATGCAGAAGGAGCTTTTATGATGAAAAAGCCGGCAGATTATTCTAAAAAACATATTCTGCTGATTGACGATATATACACTACCGGAGCGACTATCGAAGCGGCAGCTCTTCCTTTTTGGGAGGCTGGAGCCCTCCGGGTTTCTGCGGTGACCGCAGCAAGAGCTTTAAAAAAAGCGCTGTTATAGCTCCGAGGTGTTGCCAGGTCCCCATAGTTTGACGGAAATGCTTCAGAAAAAATACTCAAAGAAGCTGATGCAGCAGGAAACACGAAAGAAACCTGAAAAAACAGGAGTAAAAACATAGTTATTCGTTGAAACGAATAACATCATCGCTGAAACAAGAAATTTTTCATTATTAAAGGCTGCCTTGAAAATAGCTCGTTTATGAGATGGTTATAGCGCTGCACTTTCGGCGGGGCTTACCCGAGGGCTTGTTCTCGACTAATTTTGGCGGGAGAACCGCCCGCCAAAATGGATTCTCGAACGGCGCTGATTCTCTGGGTGTCCCCGCTTCGTTACACAGCGTTAGATATTTTCATTTTTCATCGTGCCGTTTTTAACTGCCTCCATGTCTCTGTTAAAGCTCCGGGTTGTTCCTGGAGTGTCTGCGGCTTTCCCTTACATCCGGGAGAATCTTCCCGCTTTCTTTTTCCGCAGGCTTTCTGTATTTCAAAATCAAAACGAAGCGGAGTTTTCTACATTTATCAACTGCAGACTTTAATACAGCTTTATTAAAAGAAAAATAAATGAAACTTTGGGTGGGGATTTTGTCCAAAACCCCTTTTCATTTGTAAAGATAAGGTTATAATAGAAAAATATTAGTAATATTTAGAGTCATTTCCCTATATAAAGTGGGATATAAGAACTGCTGAAGTTATTGAAGAAAGAATAAACCTGAAAATTATTCCCGGCGAATCTTGTCGTTTTTTTTCTTAGGGTGTATTCTTATGAGTAGACCAGTAAAGGAGGATCACCATTTATGCAGGAAAACCAATTAACCGCAGAGGCAGTAGATGAAGCAGTAAACGACCGGGTCCTCATTATAGATTATGATCATTACCTCTCAGCGACATCCGAAGAACGGATCAAAGATGTTCTTTCCCAAAAAAAAGTTATTATTGACAAAGGGGAGCTTCGCACTGAACAGGAAGCAGGTTATATATTTCTGCTGATTGAGACTGCTAAGCTGGAAACGATCGGATGGATCGAAGAAAAATTGGCAGCTTCCGGAAGTTCTAAAGTTGTCGTCGTAACGGTAGGAAGACCAAAAAGCTCTCTCATCCCATACTTATCCAGTCGCCTCAACGGTGTTCTCTCATTACACAGCTTGTATACATATGGAACAGAAATTCTGGAGAGTCTGGAATGTTACGGTGTTTACCTCGAGCAGGCGATGCATGAAGAACTCGTACAGCAGCTGCATGAGCAGAAACTTCGTGACCGACCGATTAAACGGCTCGTATTAAGAGAAAACGACGTGCAGTACCGTCTCACTAAAAACGAAAGAGCTGTCCTGCAGCATATTCTGGACGGCCATAACAACCGCAGTATCGCTGAGCATATGTATCTTGCCCCTTCGACTGTCAGTACGGTCATCAGTCACCTGCTGAAAAAGCTTGATGCGAACGACCGCACAGATGCCATGGTACGTATCATCCGTAATGGCTGGGTCGATGCCCTCCGCTGAGCGTGCAGAAAGTTATCTTTTTAGTGAATTTGTTTATTGGAGAGAAACACCTTTTCGCAGTAACTGCTTTTATTCAGTTACTGCGGAAAGGTGTTTCTTTTATTTTTCCGTCTGATGAGCCTGGGCGCAGCAATACGGGAGTTTTACAGGGAAGAAAGAAGGGTACGCGACGGAGAGATATCAATATATGTTTAAAAGGATAGATGTTATATGAAACGAACTATTTTATCAACGGCAACAATCGGGCTTGCGCTTACGCTGGCGGCCTGCGGCAACGGAGAAAACAATGGAGAGAATACTGCCGGCAATGGCGGGAACGATAATACAGAAACCGAAGTAAATGTGAATAACAACGAAGAAGCAAATGATGCAGACGAAAATAACACTGCAGCAGACGATAATGAAGAGACTGTGGAAAATGACGAAACTAATGCCGGAAACGACGAAGAAACTGAAAACAATGAAGAAACAGCCTGGTACGAAGATTTAAATATTGACGAATTTGAACTCGATGCCGAATACGGTGACGGAGAATATGAAGTGGAGTATGAGTACAATGATGGCAGCCCGGAAGCAGAAATTGAAGATTCCCGGGATGGAGAGGAAATTGAAATGGAAGGACAGGAAGCTCTGGATGAATTGGAGCCTATGCTGACTGAACTTGATCTGGATGCAGAAAGCAGTGAAGACGAAGTGCTGGAGCAGTCAATCGAGGCTTTCAATCTGGAGGAAGATTATGATGAGCTGGAAGTGGAAATTGAATTCCTCGATGATGACGAAGTGGAAGCAGAAGACGAGTAAAGCAGGGGATCAGCTGAGAACTGGTCCACCAGCATAAAGGACACCACTTCCGGACAGGAAGGGGATTCAACACCTGTATTCTGCAGGCCGTCTCAAGTTTGAGGCGGCCTTTCTTCTGAGAAAATACAACCACACATTTCCGACGAAAAGGATCCTTCATATAATGTATAGTTAAATAAAAAAAGAAAAGAAAGTTCAGGAGGTTGATTATGGAAAAAATTATGCGAAGTCTGCTGGAGGCAGTGAAAGATTCTAACAAGGAAATTCCGGAGATGAAAACGGGCGGAAGCATTTATAAAAATCAGAATGGAGAAATAATAGTATTTTTATCTATCTCTGATAAGGAAGGCCGCAGTACCGTTGTGAACGGCACAGGCACTTCATTTAAACAGGCGGCAGAAAAAGCAGCTGCTTTTTTTCACGAGCAGAAGTCCCGGTCCATGCAGCCTGTATATTTAAAGCTGGATCTCGTTTCTTCTGTAACACCTAAAGGAAATCTCCCTGTTCATACAGCGAAGCTTACTTATAAGAGACGCACGGATGGGCTTATTTTAAACAGTATGTGGGAAACAGCTTTTCTTCCGGAGGAAGTGGATGCCTATGGAATGATCGAAAACAAAAAATTAAAAAGAGAGCGGATGTTCCGTGCAGCAGAAAATCATTTTCAACTACATAATACACGTTTTCTAAAAATGCTTACGGCAGAAGATCAGGTTGAGATGGCTTACTTTCGCACAAAGTCCTATTTCATTGATGAAACAGGAGTGATGCCTTTGTTCCGAGGACACCGTGTGTACAGCGAATTAACAGAAGATATACTGAGGTATGCCATCGAACTGCCGAGAAATCATTATTTCATGCACTCGGTCAATAAAGAAGGACGCTTTTTATATTCCTACGAACCCGCGACCGGAACCACTGCAGGGGGTTACAATATTCTGCGTCATGCAGGGACACTTTATGCGATGCTGGAAACTTATGAATCTTTTCCGGAAGAAAAGCTGATGAGAGAAGCTAAAAGGGCCCTTTGTTTTCTTCTGTCGAAAATCGTGCCACTGTCGGAAAAAGACCAGTCTATACAAGTTCTTGCAGATCAGGATATCGTAAAATTAGGAGGCAACGGGCTCGCCGTAGTGGCGTTGGCCAAGTATACAGATATTACCGGTGATGAGCAGTATCTGCCTCTGATGAGAGGGTTGGCAGAGTGGATGCTCCATATACAGGATGAGAAAGGAAATTTTGCAGTACACAAGCAGAGATTTTCGACGGGAGAAGTTTCCCCTTTTGTATCATGGTATTATCCCGGTGAAGCGATGCTTGCACTGACACGCTTATACGATATCGACCCACAGGAAAAATGGCTCGATGCATGTGAAAAACAGGCAGAGTACTTAATTCATACGAGAGATAAAGAAGAAACAAAAGAAACTATCGAACATGACCACTGGCTCTTGTACGCTTTGACAGACCTTCACGAGGAAAGAGGCGGAGAAGATTACTTAAATCACGCTTTATTTATTGCCCGGGCCATTGTTGATTCCCAGAGAGAGAAGAGAGCAGGGGTGGATCGGGAATGGATTGGATCTTACGAGATGAAAGGCATTCCGCGTTCCACTCCTGTGGCGTGCCGGAGTGAAGGGCTGGGGGCCGCCTGCCGGCTGGCTCTCAGGAACGGGTTGAACGAGGAGGCTGCAATTTTCTTCGAAGCGATGAAAAAAGGAATTTTATTTCAGCTGCAGATGCAGCTTCGTCCGGAATCGGTCATGTATTATGATTACAAAGACCTCTGTCTGGGGGCACTTCATGAAAGTCTTACTTCCTATGAACTGCGGAATGATTATACCCAGCATAATGTATCCAGCTTCATTTCCTGCTACCAGCTGATGCAGGAGGAGTTCTATCAATAATTCTCGTTCTCCGAAAGTTTGCGTTTTGATTTTATCACGTGATCCAGCAGTGGGAATTTCCGTATATCGAGCGGATACAAATAATTAATATAGAAACACGAAGCATTCATAGAACCAAAAAAAAGAGAAGGCCGGAGCCTTCTCTTCTTAATATTTATTACATGTCATCGTCGTCATCGTCGTCGTCATCGTTCATGATGTCATCATCATCGTCGTCGTTCATCATGTTGTCATCATCGTTGTCATAATCATCGTCGTTATCCATATCGTTGTTCATGTCATTGTTCATGTTGTCGTTCATTTCGTTGTCTTCAGCAGGATCATTGTTCATGTTGTCGTTCATTTCGTTGTCTTCAGCAGGATCGTTTTCCATGTTGTCGTTCATTTCATTGTCTTCAGCAGGATCGTTTTCCATGTTGTCGTTCATTTCGTTATCTTCTGCTGGATCATCTTCCATGCCGTTGTTCATTTCATTGTTATTGGCTGGATCATTTGCAGGATCGTTTTCCATTCCGTTGTTGCCGTTGTCACCACAGGCTGCAAG
>PWLM01000249.1 GCA_003560495.1 Bacillus sp. (in: firmicutes)
CGTACAACATATTGGAAGCAGCAGCCGGGCTTGGTATAAAAAAAGCCGTACTTGCTTCCAGTGAATCTTCCTACGGTATCTGCTTTGCAAAAGAACGGTTCGATCCGCAGTACGTACCGATCGATGAAGAGCATCCCCAGCTTCCGGAAGATGCTTACGGACTTTCCAAAATTGTAAATGAAGAGACTGCGAAAATGATTCACCGCCGCACCGGAATGCAGGTCATAAGCTTCCGCCTCGGCAATGTAATTTCGCCGGAGATGTATAAAAACTTCCCGTCTTTCATTAATGATGCCTCGCAGCGGGACCGCATTCTCTGGAGTTATATTGATACGCGCGACGCAGCTTCCGCCTGCCGCCTTGCTGTAGAAGCGGACGGTCTCGGGGCGGAAGCACTCAATCTGGCTTCTGATGATACAAGTATGGCGATTCCGAGCCGCGAACTCATGAAAGCAGAATTTCCGGAAGTGCCGTTCAAAAAAGAAATTGGCGAATACGAATCTCTTTTGAACAGCGAAAAAGCGAAAACACTTCTTGGATGGCAGCCGGTTCATTTCTGGAGGGAAAACGTTCAATCATAAAGCAAACAGTGAAGGGGCAGCTCCCTGTAATTCTGATGTACCGCCGGTTCTCGATTAACAGAACAGGCGGTACTTTTTATTGATTTATTCATGATACTTTTTCAACACTTCCTGGAGGGAGATACGGTTGATTTTCCGGCGGCTGATGTAGGTGCTTAGAAAGAAAATCAAAAGCAGAACCGCGAGCGTTATAACGAGTGAAAACGGCTCAAACCGGAGGGGCAGTATTACCCCGTAATCAGCAAAGAAGACAACAATAAAACGAAGCAGTAAAAGAGCGATCGGTATACTGATCAAATAGGAAAGCAGTGTATAGACGAAGTAGCTGTTTAAAATCATCCCGTTCACTTCGCGGCGGCTGTATCCCATGACTTTCAGCAGCGAAATCGCATAGTAATTCTTTTCGACGGTAAAGGAAGTAAGCACAAACAGAATACTAGAAGCAATTATGCTGGAACCGGCGACCATAATATTTGTCATCATTGTCATATAGCCTTCAAGTGATTCGTTCTGCTCCATCAGTCCTTCTTTGCTTATCACCGCTGCAAAATCTTCATCCGGAGGGGATGAAAGAGAATAAATGCCGCTGCATAGTTCCTCCGACTGGTCGTCCGTCAGAAGAAGGCTCAATGTTTCCCGGTCAAAATAGACTTTGTCGGAAATATATTCCTCGGATACTCCCTGAACAGTAACTTCCACTTCTTCCTGATTCACTGTAAGTTGAAGAGTGCCCCCGATGTCCAGACCAAACTTCATACGCATTGTTTCGGAAATAACAACGCCATCTTCTATTTCCCGGGTAATATTTTCCCCGCTCTCGTCGTACAGACGGTGAAGGGTGTTGTCTGGTTCGAGGCCATACAGGGACAACGTCTCCCCTTCATAGGATCCGTATGGATAAGCGAGAAATCTTTCTGCGTCTTCCGGGATATCCGGTGTTTCTATTAGAGGGTCAGGATAAGCTTCATACTGATAGTCGGTCTTTTCCAGGTGTTCGGTCGTCATACGATCCATCATGCCGTTCATCATAAAAGCAAAAAGAATGAGGATAGTCGCAAACAGGATTCCAAGAAAAAAAATAAGAAAACTGCCTGTACTCCTTACCGCATGAAGGTACTTGAATTTCACTGCTCCCCGGGCTCCGCGGAGCATCCGGCTCACAAGACGGGTAAGAAAATTGACCGAATGACTTTCTTTCGGATTAAGCAGCTCGAGCGGCTGTTCTCCGAGAATGCGGTAAATGATGAGAGCAGAGACGGCGGCGAAAAAGAAGAAGGGGACAAGGATGGCAGCAGCGAAAACTCCCGGCTGCTGGGCAATTGGCTCTTCCGGCAGAAGATAAAAATCCAGATACAGGTTTTTCAAAGGTTCTGCCGCAAAAAAACCGAGAATATAACCGAGCAAAAGCATGAGAAAAGCGAGAAGCATTAAAGAAAGGAAGTAGGGGAGAGCAATTTTTGTCCGGCTGTAACCGAGTGCTTTGAGTATTCCGATCTGTCCTCTTTCTGCCTGCAGAAGGTTATGCATCATAAGCGATACGATAATAACAGCGATTGAGGCGATAAAGATGCTCAAGCCGAGCGCTGTAATCCGGCTGCTCGAAAGCTCATCATAAATGCCGCCGCTCCGGAAGTTTGTCTCGGTATCAATGATCTGGACAACAAAATTTGTTTCTTCCCATTCGGCAGTCAGCTCTGTTTCCCCGTTCGTCCAGGCGCCTGCAAGACGGAACTGCTCTGTTTCACTCAGGGCTTCGTACGTTTCGTCAGTGAAAAGAAACAATGTCTGCATACCTGTATCAAGGGTGAAACTGTCATCAAACATCGGAAGGGTGTAGTCCGGAAAGAGAACAAAGCCTGTAATTGTATACTCTTCGCCGTGCACCGGAAAGACGTCACCGATGACGAGACCATTTTTTTCAGCGTAAATTTTGGTCAGAGCGATCTCGTCTGCCTCCGCCGGCTGCCGTCCTTCTTCGATAAAGGAGCGGTTAATCGCATCAGCATCTTTGAGCACCAGAGCTTTATGTCCGGCTCCGGGATCGTCGAAATGTACTTCCTTCATTTCCCGGAGTTCGAGACGGATCCCATCGTTCTCCTCCCCGAACGCTTCGATTCTTTCTTCCATCAGCTCATAAAATAAAGCTTCATCAGCCTGTTTTATGCTGTGAAGTGTAAACAATCCTTCCGCGGGAAGTACCTCTGCATCAAAAATTTGAATTTCTCTATCGGTCAGCTGATTCATCATTTCTACAGCAAAATCTTCCTGATTGTACGCCTCCAGAAATGTTTCTGTCGGTTCCTCAATACCGCTGATACCGTAAGACATCATCGTGTAAATGAAAGAACTCAGAATAACAATAATGCTGATGGCTGTGAGCTGCATCCACTTCTTGGACAGTGTCCTCCGTACATTTTTGAGAAGCATGCTCCCACTCCTAACCCCAGCGGATATCCTGGGCATCTTTTTTTACAGCGTTATGACGCACCTCGGTAATTTCTCCGGAGTTCATGAGGATGACTTTATCCGCCATTTCCGCAATACCAATGTTGTGGGTAATGACAACGACGGTTTTTTTGAAATCCTCATTAAGCTCCTGAAGAAGCCGCAGTACTTTTTTGGAATTCCCTTCATCAAGAGAGCCTGTCGGTTCATCACAGAAAATAATATCCGGATTTTTGGCAAGACTCCTCGCAACGGAGACACGGAGCTGTTCGCCTCCGGAAAGCTGATGGGGGTATTTGTTCCGTGCTTCGTTGAGCCCGACTTTTGCGAGAAGCTCATCTACATCGAACGGGTGACGGCCGATATCGGCGCCGATCTGTACGTTTTCATAAGCCGTTAAATTCTGGAGCAGGTTGTACTGCTGGAAAATAAAGCCGAGGTGCTCACGGCGGAAGGCGGTCATCTCGTCCATGGAAAGACGGGTAAGTTCCGTATTCCCGAAGAAAATGGTGCCGCTGCTTACCGTGTCGAGTCCGCTGATCACGTTAAGAAGAGTACTTTTGCCGCTTCCACTCGGACCGAGAATTACGACAAATTCCCCGTCTTCGATCGTTACATTCACGTGCTTGAGGGCATGGGTTTCCACTTCACCGCTTTTGTATACTTTACCGACATTCGTCATGGTGATCATACCGGTCCCTCCCTTATCAAAATGAAAAGGTATCTGCTTTTATTATAGCCGATAGAGGAAGGGAAAAGGGGGAGTGTATACCAAAAAAAGTAAAAAAACGCCCTTCCTGGATAGAGGGACGGTTCCGTCTGCTGATTAGTTTTATTGTGAACACAGTTGCAGCCCCCGTGTCCCGGCTGGTTCAGAGGATTTCAAAGGTTATTCAAAAATCCATTTTTTCGCCTCTTCTTCCTCGTCGAATGGGTACTGCCGGGTGTTGATGCTGGATAAAATATCGACGGCTTTCGTCACCGCTTGTGTCGTTTTCTGTTCTCCTACGAGTGCATATTTTTCAATCTGGTCCATGTTGTTTTCCTTCACAAACTTGAACCGGTCGGCTATCGTAGAAAGCTCTGTTCCTTCCAGGTCGGGAACTCTCATAAAAATGCGGATCTTTTCATACTGCTCCATAAGCTGTTCGACTTCCCGAATCATTTCTTTGTACTCCTGTTCTTCTATTTTGTTGTCGATCTGAAAAGCAATAACATTATCTCTGCTCCAGTCCAGTTTACGATTCATCATTAGTCCTCCTCTATAATAGTATGCTTAACATAAAAATAACCCTGCAGAGGAAGGTTCAAACTTTTTTCTTTCAAACTGCGTATAATAATTCGCCGCAGTTAAATGAAGTAGGTCAGAGCATAGGCGATGAAAATGCTTACCGTTACATAATAAAGAGAAAAAGGCAGATTCCAGCCGCTGATTTTGTAAGGGGTAATCCCTAATTGATTGGAAAGCAGCGAAACAGACAAGTTAAACGGACTGTAAATCGCTGTAGCCAGGCTCGAAGTGATCAGTACAAGTGTTAAAGAAATAGACCCGATTTCATTCATGACCGGCGCAAGTACTTCTCCAAGAAGAGCGATGGATACGAGCGGATGAAACCCTGCAAACGCAGATACGAAAAAATAAAGGCCAATGAGAAAGTAAAGAACCAAAATATAATCTGTACTGTTTACGAAAACAAATTCCAGGTAATTCATAAAATCCGACGCAGACAGCGTCTCTACAAAAAAACCGGCACTTAAAAACAAAAAGAAAAAATTAGAAAGGCCGAGCGTTCTCGCTTTAAAGACGGGAAGGGCTATCGTGAAATACCTCCGGAGACGTTTAATCGAAGCAGCCCACAAAACCGATACAGGAATAATCGACAAAACAATGGAAAAGAGAAATCCTTTGTTAAAAAGATATTCCAAAAGGGTGGCTGTCAGTACGAGAAAAGCAAGCATTCCCATCATCTGTGTTATTTTCGAAACAACTTTCCGGGTGGAATAAGCAGCCTCGGATTCTATTGGAAGTGCCATCCCCTGATATTTTTTTCGCGCGAACAGCCAGTCTGAAAGAAACATAAAAAGAACGATAGAAACAATAAAAGGAAAAAGATAGACGTATGTAAACCCGGTCATATCGAGAGAAATAATCACCATGATTTCGATCGGACTCCATGCAAGACAGAGAGCGTAACCTCTTAAAATACTCTGGGAGTAAAACTTTTGAGCCAGCTTCGTTTTAATACTGGAGAGGGACTGGCGCAGCGTATTATGAACGAGCGGAATAGTGGCTATATTTAAAAACAGCCCTAAAAAGTGAGAAATGAGAAAGCTCCGTTTATATAATTTATTTAGATCTCCCGCACCGTGCTGAAGAAGTTTTCGGAGATGGGAATCGTAATGACCGGTCCGGATAATAGTATTCATAAAGGGAAGGACGAAAAACAGGGATAGAATCCCGAGCATTGTATCGAAATGAAGAAAAAAAGTTTCTATTGGAGTGCCGTTGTAGAAAAAAAGCAGCAAACCGCCGGTAAAAAAGAAAATTCCGGATTTTCGGTAGAGCCCACTGGATCTGAAAAAAGCGGTAACCAGTGCAGTAAAAGCCAGGATACCGATAATGTAGGTTAAAGCTGGAACGGATGCAAATCGATTGACTATGTAAAGGAGAATAACACTCGAATATAAAAAGATAATCAGATTTTTCAAGACGGTACGAATCTCCTTTCCGTTTCAGTTCAGTTCAATCAAACTATATCTTATAAGAAACGTAAGTGTATAACAAACTTTCGGGTTTTCCAGTATAGTAAAAGCCGTTTTTTTGTAAAGAGGGTTTAATTGAAAAATCAGATTCTCTGCACATAAATAGACAGGCAGCTCTTTTCCAAAGAGCAAAAGGGAAGTATGATGGGATTATTACATACCGTTGTATTCGTATAGAAGGAGGTTCGGCTGATGAAGAAAGTATTAATGCTCCACGGAATCAATCACAATATGTTTGGTAAGAGAAATCCTGAAGTCTACGGAACGATTACTCTGGAAGAGATTGATCGGCAGCTGAAAGAACTGGGAGAGGAAATAGATATTGAAGTCGAAAGCTTTCAAACAAACTTTGAAGGAGAAATGACGGAACGCATTCACCAGGGATATAAAGATAAGGTGGACGCAGTGATTATTAATGCAGGGGCATGGACCCACTACAGCTACGGGATACGGGACGCCCTCGACATTTTGGAAGTTCCTTTTATTGAAGTGCATATGTCCAACATCCACGCACGGGATGAATTTCGTCATAAATCTGTTTTCGCAGATATTGCCCAGGGACAGATCAGCGGATTCGGAGTGGACAGCTACCTTCTCGCCCTGCGCGCCTGCGCTTCTTTAATCAAATAACGAAGAAAATGCGCTTGATATAACTCTGTTAACGAGCAGTACTTCTGATCCAATTGATTTTCCAGGAGTGATGATTTAGACTTTAGGCAGCTGCATTAACGCAATAAAGCGGATGGAAATTATAAGCTGGAAGAGGGACTTTTTATGATGAATCACGTACCACTTAGTGAACAGAACATCGTTTTTATCGGTTTTATGGGTGTCGGAAAAACAACAATCGGACAAATAGTATCCGAACGGCTGAATCGGGCATTCATTGATATTGATGAAGAAATTTCCAAGGAATTTGGCATGCCTATTCCGGAAATCTTTAAAGAATACGGAGAAAAAACGTTTCGCGCAAAAGAAAAAGAATATGTGGAGTACTACACCAATCAGAAATTTCAGGTGATTTCGATGGGGGGAGGAGCTTTTTTGCAGGATGAAATCCGGGATATGTGCCTCAAATCTTCGATTGTGATTTTCCTGGATATGACGTGGGACTCCTGGAAAGAACGTATCGATATGCTCATCGACAGCCGCCCTGTCCTTCAAAACCGCTCGATAGAAGAAATAGAAGTGCTTTTCTATGAACGGAAAAGTATTTACAGTGCCCACCATTTCCGGATGGAAATCGACAGCGGGTCATCAGAAGAAGCGGCTGATAATATCATCGCTTTACTGGAGCTTGAGTGGAACCGAAACGAATAACACCAAAAAAACTGCTTTCATCCGAAACGATGAAAGCAGTTTTTTTCATAACACAACTTTTTCAGCTTTTCTTTTTATACCAGGAAGCGGCATTATCGTAAAGTACTTTTCTGCTGTCTTCGTTTCCGAGAGCTTCGATGATTAATTGTACGTCCTCGTGCTGAAACGGCCGGGGGGCACGGGTGGAAGGCAGATCGCTTCCGAACATAAGAGCCTCGGGGTCTGCGTCGTAAAGAGAGATCAGCGTTTTCTTTACGTCCAGGTTTCCTCTCCCAAAGCCGGAAGCTTTGACCCGACCTCCCTGCTCCACGAAGCGCAGCAGATCGGGCAGACCCTCTTCTGTCAGCCCCAGATGATCGATCGATACAGCAGGAAGCCTTCGCAGTACAGGAAGGAGCTCCGGAAGGTTCACCGCATCTATATAGAGCTCTGCATGCCACCCGGCTGTGTCATAAACGTGAAGTGCCGTATCCTCCATCTGCTCGAGCATTTTTCGTCCCCCGCGTTTAATATTAAAGCGGACGGCCCGTACTCCCGCCTTGTGCAGGCGGAGAATTTCTTCGGAAGGCGTTTCAGGAGGCAGCTGCGTGACACCGGCAAATCCTGGTCCGAGCGAAGCAAGAGCGTCGGTTAAATACGACTGATCATACCCCTGGAAGGAGCCGGAAACGACCGCACCGCCCGCCACGTGGTACGCTTTCATATCGAGTAAATAATCATTCACTGTATACGGTTCAGGAAGATACCCCTCATTTTGTATGAGCGGGTACGCCGGGTCAATAATGTGAAGGTGGGCATCGAACAGTTTCGGTTTCATCGGATCCTCTCCTGAATAAATAAACAGCCGGAACTTATTTTTCGTCTTCCGCCTGCTTTTTCATGATGTACTGCAGCCCCTGATAGGCAGAGCTGAACGTACGGATTTCGGGGTCAAAATCCCGCATTGTCATAGCGAGCGACGGTTTAATACCTACAAGGACACATTCCGTGCCGACCAGCTTCAGGCAGTCAACAAGCTGCTGGATATTCCAGCGGATTGTTTCATCAAACTCTCTAATACCGTTCATCGCGATGAGCACGTATTCCAAGTTGTTCTCCGTGCATTCACGGAGAACAGAAGCGGTCATTCTACTGCCCCGTTCTTCCGTAAACTCCCCGACGAGCGGCAGAGAAATGGTTTTATCCCAAATCGACATCATCGGTACAGACATTGCTTCGATCATCGCTTCTTTTCGTTTTTCTTCTTCGGCTTTCGTCGTCACATCCTGAAGCATAACGATGTAGCCTTCAATCCGGCCGCCGGTTTCCTTGATCGGCGTGATCACGATATCTGCGATGAAAAGCTCCCGGATATTTATACGTGCACGATGCTCATGCGTTAATGTTTCCATAATTCCTTCCTGCCGGGCAGGATTTTTATGGAAGGCGTTCATATTCATCCCGATCATCTCATTAACGTCGGTGATGTTGTAGAGGGGGGCAATATGCGAAAACAGCCTGGAAGCATTGGAATTCATCCATGTAATGGTATAATCCGTATCTGCGATAAGTACGTTTTCACCAATACTGTCCAGTGCGTGCAGTAAAGAAATATTATCTGGAAGTGTACCAAGCGAAGCCAATGTCAGCCCTCATTTCTGTTTAGATTCGTTTTTTATTATAGCACACGAATTTATCAGGAGGAGGGAAATTGGCATAGTATGGAAGGAGAAAATAAGATCCTCCGGAACTTCTGTATTGAAGAACAAACCGCCATTGATATTTATACATTACATTGGTATATTTATAAATATTCTTATTACAGCGGAGGTTTCTAATGACGGAGTCAGCACGAAAAACATCAAGCATGCGTTTTCTTATTCCTTCTTTATTTGGAATTTTATTGTTTCTGGTTCCTGTACCGTTCGACGGCAGTATTACGATCGGTGTAGGTATATTGGCCGAATCTTTGCAGACGAATTTCGGTCCGCAGATCCCGGCGTTCATGACCGGGGTAATTATTCTTTCTGCGCTTGGAGCGCTCATTTCAAGGACAGCCCAGCCGGAATGGATTTTAAAAAGTGATACACTCCGGGGACTCTTTGATATTTCGGCGGGCTGGATGATCGTCCGGGTCATTGGAGCTGTTTTTGCTGTGATGGTACTGACAGAGATCGGACCGGAATTTATTACGGCTGAATTTACCGGGGGGACGGTGTTATACGACCTCGTACCTGTTCTGATGGCATGGTTTTTATTTGCGGCGCTTTTCATGCCCTTTTTGTTATCTTTCGGCCTGATGGATTTTATCGGGACAATTCTCCGTAAAATTATGCAGCCGGTATTCCGGTTGCCCGGACGTTCTGCGATCGATGCGACAGCTTCCTGGATGGGAGCGGGGCCTGTTGGTGTACTTATCACCACCCAGCAGTTTGAGCAGGGGTATTATACGAAGCGGGAGTCCTCCGTTATTGCAACGAATTTCTCGATTGCCTCGATTGCTTTCAGTCTCGTTATCATCAGCTTTATCGGTCTGGAAGCGTATTTTGTTCCTTTCTATTTAACAGTCACCTTTGCTGTTGTGGTAGCTGCGATTATTATGCCGCGTATTCCGCCACTGTCTTTGAAGAAAGATGAGTATCACGAGCCGGTCGGTAAACAGATTGTGGAAGCTGTACCTGAAAACGAATCGACGCTCTCTTTCGGCCTGAAAGTGGCAGTAGATAAAGCGAACAGCGTCAAAAGTATCGGAAGCGTCGTGAAAAAAGGGTTCGTCAACGTAATGGATATGTGGCTCGGCCTTATCCCTATTGTTATGACGCTGGGGACGATTGCACTGATTCTCGCTGAATTCACACCGATTTTTGTGTGGCTTTCTGCCCCGTTTGTACCTGTTCTGCAGCTGCTGAACATACCGGAAGCAGCAGAAGCCGCTCCGGCAATGATTGTCGGATTTGCGGACATGTTTCTCCCGGCCGTTATCGGAAGCGGTATTGAAAGTGAGCTGACGCGGTTTGTTATTGCCGGCGTGTCTATCACGCAGCTTGTTTACATGTCGGAAATCGGGGTGCTTATTCTCCGTTCACGCATCCCGCTCAGCTTCTGGGAGCTTGCGGTGATTTTCCTTCAGCGTACCATTATTACGCTGCCGATTATCGCCGGTGTAGCTCACCTGATTTTCTAGCAGCCGGATTCCTGCTAAGATAGAAGCAGCAGAAAAGTTTCTTTTACTCCACAGCGCAAAGGATGGAGTGCAGCTTCTGCCTTCATAACATTTTAAATAAACAACTAAGAGAAAGGGGCTGTTTTCAATGACTTCAGACGTACAGTCACTGATGAAACGAATGGGGGACCGGCTGGCACCCAGTATGGCGAAGGATCATCCGAATCTTCCGGTGATTAAAGAAGAAGGCTGCTATTACTACGGGGCAGACGGCAGAACATATCTCGACTTTACTTCCGGCATTGCGGTCACTAACACCGGTCACCGCCATCCGAAAGTAGTGGAGGCAGTAAAGCAGGGGGCTGATCTGCTAACCCATGGGCCTTCCGGCGTTATCATGTACGAATCCATTCTGAACCTGGCGGATAAACTGGCTGAAATTATGCCCGGCGAGATCGACTGCTTCTTTTTCGGAAACAGCGGAACGGAAGCGGTGGAAGGAGCCCTGAAGCTCGCTAAGCACGTGACGAAACGTCCGGCAGTTGTTTCCTTTACCGGTGGTTTCCACGGACGTACGTATGGATCGATGGGTGTCAGCACGTCGAAAAGCAAGTACAGAAAGTACCAGCAGCCGCAGCTGAACGCGTTTCAGCTGCCGTATGCCGATCCTGCACTTTCGGCAGAGGAAAATGTCAATATGCTCGAAAAAGCCGCCGGAAAACTGTTTGATCATCAAGTAACACCGGAGGAAACGGCATGCATGATTGTGGAGCCGATACTCGGGGAAGGCGGATATATCGTTCCGCCCGCGGAATGGCTTCAAAAAATCCGGGAAATCTGCAGCAGACACGGTATTCTTCTGATTTTTGATGAAGTACAGACCGGGTTCGGCCGTACAGGACACTGGTTCGCTTCCCAGGCATTCGACGTGGAACCAGATATTATTGCAGCAGCCAAGGGCATTGCGTCCGGCATGCCGATCGGTGTGACAGCTGCTTCGAAGGAACTGATGCACCAGTGGCCGCTCGGTTCGCACGCCACGACGTTCGGCGGCAATCCAATTGCCTGCGAAGCAGGGATCGCTACAATTGAAGTGCTGGAAGAAGAAAATCTGCTGGAAAATGCCCAAAAGATGGGAAGGTACGCTGCTGAACAGCTGGAACAGCTGAAAAAAAGCCATCCGACGCTCGGTACTATCCGCGGCACAGGACTGATGATCGGTATCGAGATTATCAACCCGGAAACAAACAAAGCTGACGGCGGCGGGCTGATGGAAGTGCTGGACCTTGCACTGGAAGAGGGCGTATTGTTTTACTTCTGCGGTAACAAAACGGAAGTGATGCGCATGATTCCACCGCTCATTGTGACAAAGGAGCAGATTGACGAAGGGCTGGAAAAACTGGACCGCGCCCTTACCCGTTTTGAACAAAGCTAGAAAAAGAAAGTTTTCTTATATATTTGAACTCCTTTTGAATATTCAGGAGAACGGTCATGACAGCTTATTGTCATGGCCGTTTTTTATGCTGTAAAAGCGAAGTTTGTTTTGCAGCCAACAGTGGACACGCCTTTTAAAAATTGCGCCTGAAAAAAGATCCCGGTGTACCTTTGGGAACAGCTCCGTTATGATGGACAGAGAAGTACCTACTCTGAAACAAAGGATGATTCGTATGAGCAGAGTGCAGTGGTGGAAACAGAGTGTCGTATATCAGATTTATCCGCGCAGCTTTTATGACAGCAGCGGCGACGGTATTGGTGATATTCCCGGTATTATTACAAAACTTGATTATTTAAAAACGCTCGGTATTGATGTCATCTGGCTTTCGCCCGTGTATGATTCGCCTAATGACGACAACGGTTATGACATCCGCGACTATCAGGCCATCCTGGAAGAGTTCGGAACGATGGAGGATTTCGACCGTATGCTTGACGAAGCGCATCAGAGGGGAATCCGTATCGTAATGGACCTCGTGGTGAACCACACATCCGACGAACATGCCTGGTTTGTGGAATCCCGCTCTTCCAAAAACAGTCCGAAAAGAGACTATTACATCTGGAAAGAAGGGAAAAACGGAGGCCCGCCGACAAACTGGGAATCAGCCTTCAGCGGATCTGCGTGGAAGTATGATGAAAAAACGGGCGAGTACTTCCTGCACATGTTCAGCGAAAAACAGCCGGACCTTAACTGGGAAAATCCGGATCTACGGGAAGATGTGTACCGGATGATGAGGTGGTGGCTGGATAAAGGAATCGACGGTTTCCGTATGGACGTCATCAATTTGATTTCCAAGGATCAGACGATGCCGGAGCGCCGCCCGGATCCAGGAAAATCGCTCGTTTCCGCTTTTGAATTTCATGCGAATGGACCGCGGATCCATGAGTTTCTGCACGAAATGCACGAACAAGTACTGAAACATTACGACATCATGACTGTCGGGGAAATGCCGGGGGTTGATGTGGAACAGGGAAGAAAATATACGGATGAAGCACGGGAAGAACTGAATATGGTGTTTCATTTTGAACATATGAGTCTCGGTGACGGTCCGGACGGCAAGTGGGAGGACCGGCCGTGGAATCTTACAGAACTGAAGGAAATTATGACGAAATGGCAGGTCGGTCTCGACGAGCACGGATGGAACAGCCTTTACTGGAATAACCACGACCAGCCGCGTGCTGTTTCCCGTTTTGGTGATGACAGCGTCTACCGTGAAAAATCCGGAAAGATGCTCGCCACACTCCTTCACGGAATGAAAGGGACTCCTTATATTTATCAGGGCGAGGAAATCGGTATGACCAACGTACAGTTTTCCTCCATCAATGAATACCGAGATATTGAAACGATTAACTGGTTCAACGAAAAACGATTTCAGGGATTTTCGGAAAAAGAGCTGATGCCCTC
>PWLM01000154.1 GCA_003560495.1 Bacillus sp. (in: firmicutes)
CCGAGAATAAATCCGAAAAGAATAGAATATAAAAGCGCTCCTGCAGGAATTTTGAGCCGGCTGTTCAATAAAAGCGCAGCAGTAATTACGATAACAAAAACGAAAAGCTGCTCTATGGTCGGCAGAATATTTCCTGCGGCGTGGGGAAGTGCCTCTGCTTCCCGGCCGAAACCGGCTGCAAGTGGTATAAGCAGGACAAAAAAAGTAATTCTTGCCGTATGGAAGGCGGCGACAATCCGCCGGTCAGCCCCGTATTCTCCACTCACGCTGATAATTTCCGACGCTCCTCCCGGTATGCAGCAGAAAAAGGCGGTTTTTTTATCAAGTTCCGGAGCCCACCTGTAAAGGAGCCAACCTAAAAAAAGACTGCCGGCAAACGTCAGCAGCAGGCTGATAAGGAGCGGAAAAAAATATAAGCCGAGTACATTGAACAGCTCCCGGTCCATCAGCAGTCCAATGTTTGTGCCGACAAGTGTCAAGGCCAGCTTGAACGGCCAGCCGTCGTAGGAAAGACCGGTGCCAAAAAGCCCGTAAAATATACCGAACAGCAGGGAACCGAGGAGCCAGCCTGCAGGTACATTGAGCAGGTCAAATAATAAACCGGCTGATAAACCTCCTATAAGAATAACGAGTGCGCGGACCATAGTATCGACTCCGTTTCGAAAAGGGTGCCGGACAGAAGAAAGAAACTGAAGCGTTTTTCTGCTCAGTAGGAAAAGCAAGGTAATTTACACATTATGCCACAACCGTGGTAACTTATAAATAACAAAACATTTCCATTAAGGCCTGCAGGCACTATTACATGCTCCCGGAGGAAATGAATACGTTTATCAGAAGCCAGTGTTTTGGAACGAGACATTTAAGGAGGGTTCGTGATGATGAAAACAGGTGAGACAGTCGTACTTCCTTTTCCAACCGCTTATATCCCGATTAAAAAGCTCGCACTGATTAATTTTGAGAAGGAGCCGGATAAAGAGTACACGGGTCTGGAACTTCAGTATTTATCCGGAGAAGCCTTCGGCAGCGGCTACCGTATTATCGCCTGGCGCATAGACGGATATGTGGATGTGTATGATGAATTTACCTTAACAAAGCCGGATCCAAAAAGCTTTCAGGTCGCAGGGCGGGGACTGAAGGAATATTATCAGGTGGCCATACAGAAGGTCAGATTTGAAAAAGGGAAGCTCTCGTTTAAGTTTACGGACAAAAGAGGACGAAGAATCAGTGTTTTCATTGAGGAACATACATCCAGAAAAACAAAAGAAATTTCCCTGCTGGCGCCGGTAGGAAGCTCATCCGAAAATCCGGTTTACCTGCCGCTTATATATTTAACGGAATTTGATTTTCTGCGGAAAAAAGGGACAGAAGCGGAAGTGAAGATTGCTGGAAAGAAAATGAAACTGGATTCCTTTCCTTTTCCATCCCCTAAAGACTGGCAGTGGCGGTTTTATACCCGCTGGGCGATGGAAAGTTTTATTCTTGAATTCGCAGAGGAAAAAGAAGCAGTACTGAAAGAATGGTCTCTGAACTCTTCAGGGAAAGTAGTGGATGGAAGCTTTATTTACCACTTTCATGAAAACAAACTGACGAAAATCAGTTTTCAGGAAGATCACCCACTGCGCGTACAGTTTCAGGAAGGCATACCGGACATCCGGACGATGCAGCCGGGAACTTCTGCACATGGCGTGTTTTCTATTACGGCCGGAGATGGAATGGGGAAGATCGAAGGAACCTATTCTGTAGAACGACACGAAGAAACTGTGGAACTGGAAATGGTTCCGGACGGCGGATGGGTACCGGAACCAAAGACACTGCTTACAAAAATTCTTTTTCACAAAAAATCCATGTTCTGCAGCTGGCCGAAGACCTACCGGTACAGGCAGAAGGTTCATTTACCCTCCCTTTTTTCCAAAAGCGGATGGGAAAGAATTACGTAGGGCGAAATATTCATTGTTGCTGTAAAACGTTTACTCACCCGGCTTATGGTCTATCTAATAATAAAAGGATAACCAAAAAAGAAAGGGTGAAAGCATGAAAGCAGTAACATATCAAGGAAAAGAAAACATGCAGGTGAAAGATGTTCAAGCCCCTTCCATTGAAAAAGACACGGATATGATTGTTAAAATTACAGCGACCGGTATATGCGGATCGGACCTCCATTTGTATAAAGGCGGAATTCCGGCACCGGAAGATTACATTATTGGACATGAACCGATGGGAATTGTAGAAGAAACCGGTCCAGGAGTAAAGCATTTAAAAAAAGGCGACCGGGTGGTCATTCCATTTAACATCGGGTGCGGTGACTGCCATTTCTGTAATAATCAGATGGAAAGCCAGTGTGATAATTCCAATCCCCACGCGGAAATGGGAGGACTTTTCGGCTTTTCAGAAGACTTCGGAAGCTATCCGGGAGGTCAGGCAGAATACCTGCGGGTGCCTTATGCTGACTTTACATCGTTTAAAGTCCCGGAAAACAGCGAACTGGATGATGAGAGTGTTTTATTTCTCTCTGACGTGATTCCAACAGCTTTCTGGAGCGTGGAAAACAGCGGGGTAACCTACGGAGATACGGTTATTGTTCTCGGGTGCGGACCAATCGGTCTCATGACGCAGAAATTTGCCTGGATGAAAGGTGCCGAGAGAGTCATTGCAGTGGACCATCTTCCATACCGGCTGGAACATGCCCGCCGTACAAACAACGTCGAAACGTATAATTTTGAAAATAATCCGGAAATCGGAAAGCTGCTTCACGAAGATACAAAAGGCCGGGCACGGGTTGTTATTGACTGTGTCGGCATGGACGGTACGGTGCCTTCGAACGAAGAATTTGGTTCAGAAGGAGATAATCAATTTGGTACGATTCATCCTATCGTTACTGCCGCCCAGGCAGTACAGAAGTTCGGTGTCGTACAGCTGACCGGAGTTTACGGTACAGAAGCTAACAATTTCCCAATCGGAGATTTCTTCACCCGTAACGTAGCGCTTACGATGGGGCAGGCTCCAGTCATTCATATGATGCCGGCTCTTTATAAAATGGTGGAAAACAAGCAGATCGATCCGACAGATATCATTACTCATCCAATGAAATTGGATGACGCAGCGAAAGCTTACAGTATGTTTGATAAAAAAGAAGAGGAAAGCATTAAATTCGTTCTAAAACCATAAACCATCAGGGCAGTGCTGATCGCTGCCTCTGAAGCTCTCACTGAAAGAAAAAAACAGCTTTCAGCAGAGAGCTTTTCTGCCTCTTAATGAGATGGAAAGGAGGAAAGCACATGGCTGAGAAAATTCTTCATTCCTACATCGGGCAGCAGTGTAAAATCACAACGCTTTTAGGTGAAAAGGTGTCAGGGGAAATTAAATCCATCGAAGGAAAATGGATTGAGCTCCAGGTAGGGAAAGCAAAAGAGTTTGTTAATACAGAATACGTGGAACGGATAAAACTGACAGACCCGGACGCCTGAAGGAGCCGGCATTTCCTCTGCAGAAGCTGGAAGAGCAGCGGATGTAAAGAAGCATAGTCTGCACAAAAAACGTTAATAAAATAATAAAGGACATCTGAGGAGGTTTTTATGAAACGAGGGCTTTTTTTAACGGCAGGTGCCGGTCTGCTGTTTGCTGCAGGATGCGGCGATGGTAACGTAAACCCGGACAATGAAAACATGGAGTGGGAGGACGAAGCTTCTGATGAACTCGGAGCGGACGTGTTCATTCCTGAATCCGAAAATTATCCTATTACGCTCGCTTACCTTGAAGACAGCGGGGGCGGGGACGATCATGATACAGTAGTTGTTCATTACCATGAAGGCTTCGATGGCGGAGAAGAAGCGATGACAGAGGAAGCGCAGGAAGCGTGGGAAGAAGAAAATGATGCCCAGCTTCTCTATGAACGGGGCGCCGACGGAAATCAAGTCATCGACTTGACTTTCACAACCGCTGAAGCCGTTTCTTCTGAAGGTGAAGAAGTGGAGATTAATGGAGAAGAAGTGATGAGAGAAGAAGATAACGACATCCTTCATTATATGATTCCGGTGGAAGAAGGAACGTATATTGTATCCTATATGCCGGGACCTGATGCGGGAGAAGAAGAAGCTGAAAGCTTTGTTGGAGATATAATCGATGAAACAGGCTGATAAATAAAAGTCCTAAAATATATCCTGCCGGGCTCACATGTCCGGCAGTTTTTTTGTGGCTGCGCAGTTATAAAGTAGCGGTGTTTTCATTTTTTGAGCGGGACTATCCCCTCTCTCGCAGTCCGGCGGTTGTGGTTTCCTTCTTTTGCCGATAAAATAGGATAAAGAATGACAATTGCAGGTAAATGAAAGGGTTAAGTAGATGCATCGCTGGATGAATTATTTAATAGGAGCAGGCATCGGTCTGTCTGCGGGTTACATAGTAGTTCACGGAATATCGCTTCACCATGCATGGCTTCCGATGTTACAGCTGCTGCTTCTCGGCAGTGCCGCCTTTTTCGGAAAACGGTATGCACTGTGGTGGATTTCTTTTCTGTTTCACCTCGGGCTTTTTATATTCCTTCTTTATCAAGGAATGCCTGCGGATTATAAATTTATTTATCTGCTTCTTCATACGGCCGCAGTCGGGCTGAAACAGAAAAGTTCCGGGACGGACAAAAAATTCAATTTAGTGGAAAAATGGAGTCTGGGATTAATTTTTCTTCTCACTTTACTTCTTTTAATGTTCCAGGCGGGTGCTTCGATGCTGATCTTCTCTTTTTATGCTTTCCTGGGGGCAGGTTTAGTATGGCCTGCAGAAACATATTTCAGATGGAAAAAACAGATGAAAAAAAAGGCAGACGAAGCGGTAAAAGAGATGGAGAAAATGGAAGAACCCCAAGAACTTCGGAGGGTTTTCCTGAATTATCTGCACACCGTATTTCAGGAAAATACAGTCTGGCTTTTTATGCCGTCCAACTTTCCGCAGGGAACTTCGCAGGAGCATCGGTACATGAAAGAACAGCTGGAGAAACTAAGCCCTGCAAAGAAAAAGGAAGGGCCGTTTTTTTATACATCGATGGAAGGCGTGATCAAACAGGCCCAGGCGGTAGAGGCCGGGGAATGTTTTATTCTTCTGGAAAAACCGGTTTTACCATATGTAGTAAAAGCAGAAAAAGCTTATATTAAATATGTTTTATGGCATATGCAGTTTATTCACAAATTTCTTGAACGCCGTATGGAGAGAGAAAAAGAAGCGAGGGCAGGTCTTTCCCGTCATATTTCCCAGGGGATACATGACAGTCTCGCTCAGCAGCTGTTTTTTCTTTCCGCCCAGACGTTCGGCTTGAAGATGGCGCTGCCTTCAGCAGCAAAGGCTGATCAAAAATTTATGAAACAGCTTGAAAAAATGGAAGAAGCGGTGCAGGAAGTGCAGACAGATACGAGGAATTACATTGCTTACCTCCGGGGGGACAGGCAGGAAAGAGAACTGCACGAGTCACTGCGGGAAATGCTTTCGCGTCGGCTCGATCCACAGGGGATTCAATGGGAATTCCGGACGAAAGGCGAGGTTGTCAAAGAGAAGCTGCAGGTGGAAGAAACTATTTATCACGTGGTGGAAGAACTTGTGAGCAATGCGTTGAAACACGGCCGAATCTCCAGTCTGGAACTGGATCTGGACGTTAATACAGTACAGTGGGAAATTAAAATGAGTGATGACAGCAAAAATGTTCCTAAAGAAATAAATGCCAAGAAACACAGCTACGGAATCGAAGGCATCAGACAGAGAACAGCCGAAGTGAACGGCGACATTTCATTTCACCCGGACGAAGGAAAAGGTCTGCTTGTGAAATGTGTGATACCAAGAGGAGGAGAAGGATAATTATGATACGAATTTTACTTGCAGATGATCACCAGATTGTCAGAGATGGGCTGAGGATTATTTTTCAGACTATCGATTCCATGGAAATTATGGATGAAGCGGAAAACGGGGACGAACTGCTTGAAAAAGCACTGCATACGAAACCGGATTTGATACTTTCAGATTTGAAAATGCCTGGTATCTCTATTGTAGACAGCACGTTGAAGATTAAGGCTGCTTCTCCCGAAACACGTATTATCGTACTGACCGCCTACGACGACCATGGGGACATTTACCGTGCCATGAAAAACAATATCGACGGATATATTATGAAGGACACTCCTCCAGAGCAGGTGATGGAAGCAATCCGGACGGTAATGAGCGGAGAGGTTTATTACCAGCAGGATGTTAAAAAACAGCTGGAGGAAGCGCTGGAAGCAGTGAGACTTACTCCGAGGGAACAGGAAGTATTTGATTGCATGGGAGAAGAACTGAGTAATCAGGAAATTGCAGACCGCCTCCATGTTTCAGAAACAACGGTTAAAAGTCATGTCAGCCAGATACTCCGAAAGACGAGTCAGCCGAACCGTACGCAGGCAGTGCTTTACGGAGTGGATCACGGACTGCTGAATAAAGATAATGTTCCGAAATAAGGAGGAGCGGAGCGGATGCTGGATATTGAAAAAGTAACACTCCGGGAAGGAACAATTTTTTGGGCGGCGGTGACAACTACCGCTGCTGCTCTCCTTCTTCTTGCAGAAAGATGGTTTCTGGAGGGAGCGGCGGAACAGGCGGCCGCGGCTTCTGCCATTTTTGTCGGTGCCTGCTGGACAGTTTACGGAATTTACAGGCTGGTAAGCCGCTATTCCAAGTATTCCATGCATATGTACGCTCCGGCGCTTTCTGCTTTTTTTCTGCTTTTAATATTGATAAATCCTTTCTCGGGGGAAAATATTCATATATATATGCTGTTGTTTCCCCCGGCTCTCGCTCTTGGGGTGACACTTCTTCTTTATTCCGTGTGGGCGGGGATATTTTTAATGGCGTATGCCGCCTACATAGTAAGCAGTCCCGGCTTTCAGGAGGCAGCAGGAGAAAGTCTTTCAACTTATTTTCTTCTGCCGGGACTGAGTGTCTTTATTGGGGGACTGATCGTCGTTCACCTCAGGTCACTGCTTCAGAAGTTTCATACAGATATTATATACGAAAAAAACGCATATCTGCTGCAGGTTTTCCGCACGCTGATTCCGACGGTTGAAGCCCGTACCCAGATCAAGAAAAATGAAATAGATGACATGAGCATTCTGATGAGCCGGACGGAAAAGTATATGGAGAAACCTCTGTTTGAAAAATGGGAAATAGAGCTTATCTCTATGGCTCATTACGTCAGCCGTATTCAGCTGCCGGACTACCTTTATGAAAAAAAAGGGGAACTGAGCAAGTACGAACAGCGGACAGTCCAGGAGCACTGCCGCTTTGCAGCTGATCTTATCCCACAGGACGAAGAAATGAAGCGTATAAAACAGACACTGGAACAGCATCATGAACGGAAAGATGGAAGCGGCTATCCTCATGGACTGCAGGGTAAGGCGATTACTCCGGGTGCCCAGCTTCTTGGACTGACGGAGTCCTATCTCTCCTTAACTCAGGACCGGATTTACCGGGGAGCTTTTTCACCGGAGGATGCAGCAGCGAAGCTGGAAGAGGAGGCTGAAAGCCTGTTCGAGAAAAATCTCGTGGACGCTTTCCTGCAATGCCTGAAGACAGAAAAATACCTGCAGTCTTCCGGAGAAAATCAAAACAGCACTGGGAATTTTTAAGGTGGAAGAGCAGCCGGGTACCGGCCGGAAATAACTGATGAAACTTTTCTGAAAGATGCTTTCGGAAAGTATTTACGCTGATTTGAGCAGTTTAGTAGCTCCTGAGAAGAATATTTTCTACACTGGAAAAGCAGGAAATAAACTCAGGAGGCAAAAAATGCGAAAATTTCTCGAACCATATACATTTGCAAATGGAATGAATGTAAAAAACAGAATTATGCTCGCTCCGATGACAAACTTTTCTTCAGATGAAGAAGGACAAGTGACGCCGGAAGAGCTTGCTTACTATCGGGAAAGATCCCGTGGAGCCGGAACCGTTATTACAGCATGTGCGAACGTAACAGCCGGTGGAAAAGGATTTCCGGGACAGATAGGAATTGACAGGGACGAACTGGACAGCAGTCTGCGGGAGCTCGCTTCAACAATACAGGAAGAAGGAGCGAAAGCAGTAGTCCAGATCTATCATGGAGGAAGAATGTCTCCGCCTGACCTGCTCCCGGACAAGCAGCCGGTCAGTGCCAGTGCTGTAGCTCCTGTACGGGAGGGAGCTGTCACTCCGCGTGAGCTGACCGAAGAAGAAATCGCACATATTATTAAAGCTTTTGGACAGGCTGCTCAAAGAGCTGTCCGCGCAGGATTTGACGGTGTGGAAATTCACGGAGCGAACACGTATTTAATACAGCAGTTCTTTTCTCCACATTCCAACCGCCGTACGGATAAATGGGGAGGCTCTGTAGAAGATCGCATGCGTTTTCCGCTGGCCGTTGTGAAAGAAGTACTCCAGTCGGTAAAAGAAGCAGGCGCAGATGAAACGTTTCTCATCGGTTACCGGTTTTCCCCGGAAGAAAAAGAGGAGCCGGGTATTACGATGGAAGATACGATGAAGCTGATAAATCGTCTGGCAGAAGAAAAGCTGGATTATCTCCACGTATCGGTGCAGGATTTTTCTGCAGGGTCCATGAGGAATAAAGAGGACGAACGTTCACGTGTGGAGATCGTGCAGGAGGCCGTGGGAGAGAAGATTCCGGTTGTCGGCGTTGGTTCCCTGTATACTCCAGATGAAGCAGAAAAGGCAATGGAAAGCGGTGTGCCGTTCCTTGCTCTCGGGAGAGAACTTATTGTTGACCCGCAGTGGGTCGAAAAAGTAGAGTCCGGCCGGGAAGCGGAAATCCGCACTGAACTTTCCACCGAAGACCGTGAAAAACTCGTTGTACCAAAGCCTCTCTGGAAAGCAATCGTCAATACACCGGGATGGTTCCCGGTGGCAGAGCATAAGCAAAAATCTGCAGAATAGCGGGACCTTGTCAGAGATTTAAATGGTCCCCGGAAGTTGGACAAGCTGGTCTGACTTCCGGGGCATTTTTTATGTACAGACCTATGAGAAATAACCTCTGCGTTGTAGAAGCATTGCCGGAAAGCTTTTCTGGAAACGCTGAAAAGCAGAACGGAATAGTTATAGAAGAACTGCTGACGGGTAAAGGAGCAGTAGAGGCGATGTAAGGGCATGTTCAAACAAAAGGATTGTATTTATAGTAAAAGGTGCAAAAAATTCAAGCCAAATAATTTTTCTTGCGACAAATTATTTGGCACACGGTTTGTTGAAAACCTTTTCATGAAGCTTTTTAATAATTGGCATCATTTTTGCATTTCTAGATAGTGGAGCAGAAATTGTAATTGTAAAGGAGGAAAAGCAATGGCGATAAAGCAGAAAACTTCATCTATTATCGAGCAGACGGAAAAGCACGGCGCAAGAAATTATCATCCGCTGCCGATTGTTATTTCCAAAGCCGAAGGTGTTTGGGTGGAAGATCCGGAAGGAAACCGCTATGTTGATATGCTGAGCGCTTATTCAGCACTGAACCAGGGCCACCGTCATCCAAAGATCGTCCAGGCTTTAAAAGATCAGGCTGATAAAGTAACATTAACATCAAGAGCCTTTCATAACGACCAGCTTGGACTCTTCTATGACAAAGTAAGCAGTCTCACCGGGAAGGACCTTGTCCTTCCGATGAACACCGGAGCGGAAGCGGTGGAAACAGCAGTAAAAGCCGCCAGAAGATGGGCCTACCATCGTAAAGGTGTTGAAAAAAACCGGGCGGAAATTATCGGCTGCCACGGCAACTTTCACGGACGGACGATGACAGCTGTTTCCCTTGCAGAAGGAGAAAATGATACAAGCGGCTTTGGTCCAATGCTCCCGGGAATTAAAACGATTCCTTACGGGGATGCAGAAGCTTTGAAACAGGCGATTACGCCTGAGACCGCAGCATTTCTTTTTGAGCCGATCCAGGGAGAAGGCGGCGTAGTAATGCCTCCGGAAGGATTCCTCCGTGAAGCGCAGCAGATATGCCGGGATAACAACGTTCTCTTTATTGCCGACGAAATTCAGACCGGCCTCTGCCGAACGGGGCACACGTTTGCCTGTGACTGGGAGGACGTGGTACCTGACATGTATATTCTCGGAAAGGCACTCGGAGGCGGAGTGTTCCCAATTTCCTGCGTAGCTGCAGACGAAGATGTTCTCGGAGTGTTTGATCCGGGATCACACGGCTCCACGTTCGGTGGAAATCCACTTGGAGCAGCTGTAGCTGTAGCGGCACTGGAAGTACTTGAAGAAGAGAAACTGGCCGACCGGTCGCGCCGTCTCGGAGAGTATTTCCGTGACCGTCTGAGAAAAATTGAGAACGACAAAATCAAAGAAATCCGCGGCAAAGGGTTATTTATCGGTGTGGAACTGACTGTCCCTGCCCGTTCCTACTGTGAACAGCTGAAAGAAGAAGGGCTGCTCTGCAAGGAAACGAGGGAGAATGTTATCCGTTTTGCTCCTCCGCTCATTATTTCTGAAGAGG
The DNA here is from genome assembly GCA_003560495.1 of Bacillus sp. (in: firmicutes). Taxonomy (GTDB): domain Bacteria; phylum Bacillota; class Bacilli; order Bacillales; family Salisediminibacteriaceae; genus Alkalicoccus. The sequence continues at coordinate 10,484 of PWLM01000154.1, forward strand.
ATCTTGACTGGGCACTGAATAAGATCGACAAGGTACTTTCCAAATAATTTTACTAATTTAAAGGAGTGACATGAATGTATACAGTTTACCAGCATGAAAAATTCACTGATTTCACAAAGGAAGAAAACAGAAAAGAATTTCTCGAAGCTCTGCAGATTGTAAAAAAAGATATTGGAAAAGAATACCCGCTCGTTATCGACGGAAAGGAAGTAACAACAAAGGATAAGCTTGTCAGCTATAATCCGTGCAATACGTCCGAAGTAATTGGCAGTGTTTCCAAAGCGACACCGAAGCACATTGACGATGCGTTTGAAGCAGCACAGCGTGCTTTCCCGGCGTGGAGCCAGACGGATGCTGTTGCCCGGGCGGAAGTGCTTTTCCGTGGTGCAGCTATTATGCGCCGCCGCAAGCATGAGCTTTCTGCAACGGTTGTGAAAGAAGCAGGGAAGCCATGGAAGGAAGCGGACATTGAAGTTGCTGAAGCAATCGACTTCCTTGAATACTACGGCCGTCAGATGGTCGAGCTGAAAGACGGGAAGAAAATCGAAAGCCGCGACGGTGAATCCAACCAATACATTTATCAGGGTGTTGGTGTAGCGGTTACGATTCCACCGTGGAACTTCTCGGCAGCAATTATGGCAGGAACAACGGTGGCACCGCTTGTGGCAGGAAACACAGTGCTGCTGAAGCCGGCAGAGCCTACACCAATTATCGCTGCAAAATTTGTAGATATTATGCGTGAAGCAGGAGTGCCGGACGGCGTACTGAACTTCGTTCCCGGTGAGCCGCACGAAATCGGTGACTATCTTGTGGATCATCCAACAACAGCGCTCATTACCTTCACTGGTTCAAAAGCGACGGGTCTGCGTATTCTTGAGCGTGCAGCAAAAGTGCAGGAAGGCCAGCAGCACCTGAAAACTGTCCTTGCAGAAATGGGCGGTAAAGATACAGTAGTCGTCGATAAAGAAGCGGACGTACAGACAGCGGTAGAAGCGATCGTGCAGGGAGCGTTCAACTTCTCCGGTCAGAAATGTTCCGCCGGTTCCCGTGAGGTCATCCACGAAGATCTTTACGATGAAGTAGTGGAAGGTGTCACAGCGGAAACGAAAAAGCTGACGCTCGGCGATTCCGAGTACTACGAAAACTATCTCGGACCGGTTATTAACCAGAAAGCATTTGATAAAATTACCGGATATATCGACATCGGTAAAAAAGAAGGCCGTCTCATGACGGGCGGTGGATCCGACAGCTCGAAAGGTTACTTTATTGAGCCGACTGTATTTGCGGATGTAGATCCGGAAGCGGTTATCAACAAAGAAGAAATTTTCGGACCGGTACTTGCCCTGACTAAAGTTAAGAGCTACAAAGAAGCAATCGATGTAGCCAACAACACGGAATACGGTTTGACAGGCGCAGTAATTTCCAGAAACGTAGAAAACCTGGAATACGCCAAAAAGAATTTCCACGTCGGAAATCTGTACCTCAACCGTAACTGTACAGGAGCGATCGTCGGATACCACCCATTCGGCGGATTCAAACTTTCCGGAACAGACTCCAAAGCGGGCGGACCGGATTACCTTCTTCAGTACCTCCAGCCTAAGTCCATCAGCCAGTGGCTGTAATAGTAAATAAAGAATGAAAAGAGCCCGGCGGATTTTCCGCCGGTTTTTTTAGTCTGTTAATTAAGTCTTATTTCTGGAATGATTATTCCAGCTTATAGTCTTCTCCTGCACTCCCCGAGCCTGCCGTGGGGCTTGCCGTCAGCTGTTTGCCCTCCGGCCATGGAAAAGGATCTTCCGACTTCGCTCAATCCCACTGGCGTCCCCGCCGGACGTTTCGGAGAAAAGAATTTTCTTAATGAAAGAAAGGGTGGAATCAACAAATTTTTTTTAGAAGAGAACCCTTTTTATATTTTTTTGCTGGAGCTGAAGCCGGCCCGCCCGGAAATCGTCCTGAGTAGGCGAAAGCAGGAAATTGCATAGGCATGTATAAAAAACACTTTATAAACAGCCGGAGAGCCCGGCGGATTTTTCCGCCGGGCTCTCCGTATAATTTTAAGCGATACTGTCTTCGTACAATTAGTCTTCCTCGATAGTTATGACGCCGCCGGAAAGTTCGAATTCCTGATCGCCGAGGGAAGCATAGGCGTTGATTTGATAGCCTCCTGGAGTCAGTGGTTCTCCGTCAATCGTCATGTCCCATGAGAAGGAATGCAGACCGCTGTTCAGGTTTTCTGCTTCTGCAGTCTCCTCCAGCAGGTCTCCAGTAGCTGCATCACGGATACGGAGGCTGAACTGATCCGCGCCGCCCGGGATATTGACAGTACCTACCAGATTCCCATCATCTAATCCCAGTGACAAAGAGGAAAGAAGCGGGAAGTCCGGATCCTGAACGAATAGAATAGTCGGCACTTCGATCGTGCTGTCGCCGTCATTCAGGAGGAACGTACCTTCATAGTATCCCGGCTCAACATTGGAAGCATCCACCTGCACTCCAAAATTCAGCTCCTGCGTGCTGCCCGGTTGTACCTGCAGGTTGTTGCTTGTCTGCACTTTAATGCCATCGTGGCCGGTAAAGTCAATGGAGTAGCGCTTACGCTCGTCAGAAAGGTTGTGAACCGTAAAATTCTGGCGCTGCACTTCTC
>PWLM01000057.1 GCA_003560495.1 Bacillus sp. (in: firmicutes)
CCTCCTTTTTCTGAGATTCTATCCAATCTGCGACCTCCTGGCGCTTGAACCTGACCACGCCCACAATTTTATATGGCTTCAAATATCCTGCGCTCATCCAGTTGTTAATAGTCTGTAGGTGGACTCCGCACAGATCCGCAACCTCCTGTCTCGTCATGTACTCTTTCACTGCTCTGCCCTCAATTAAAATTTGGGATACTCGATCTCGTCCGCTCCGAACTCACGCCCGCAGCACCGGCACCGGACCACGTTTTCACCCTCGAACTCCAGGTATTTACACCGGCAATGCGGACACAACGGCTGCCCCATAACTCCAGCGCATGAAAAAACCACGCAGGCGCCGATTAAGATTGCGATGACTGCTGCTTGCATTTTTCACCCTCCGATTGAGTGTATTGTCATTTTATCATATTGTGCCGTTTTTGTCAATTGACTGCCGCATTATTCGGGATTGACCCACGCTTTCAGCTTCTCCGGTGTCCCCCACGCGCCGTCCGGGAACTCGTTATAGACCATGCCCACCCACCGATATAAAGCGTCCCGGTTGTTGTCGTCCGCCCGTGCAAACGTGCCGAACAGGTCGTTACTGATAACAGACGACAAAAACCCGCCCGGCGGGATACGATGCTCCAGGTAATGGAAAACCGCTTCCGCCATGTATATCGGTAGCTCATAACGCGCCATCTCGATTTGATACTCTTCAAATGTCTTTCCTAATAGCATCAGCGCCCTCCTATTTTGTGAACTTGTCATCGGTTTCACGCATTACGTCCCAATATCCGGCGTTCACCTCGCGCCGCTCCTCCATCGTCCCGCCGTGCCGCTCCTGCGCTCCCTCTGCGTCACAGTCTCCGCGCCGGATGTCCTCCTGCGCTGCCGCCCGTCCTGCATTGTATGCGTCCGCCAGGGCATTATGTCGCGCCCGTGCTATTTCGTAGATGTTCATCGTTTTTTGCTCCTGAATAAAATTATTGTTCATTCTGACGCCCTCAGATCGCGCCTGCTGCAATTTCAACAGGCCGGCCATGTGTTAGCATGCGTCTTTCAGTCGCTCTTTCATTCGCTTATTTGCGGCAAATTCCTGCACTCTTGCGAGACGTCCGGCCCGCATCGCTTTCCCGTCCGGTGTCCTGCCGGCAATGTCGGCTACAATAATATCCGCGTCCGTTATTGTCGCGCCCGGCTTCATGTCCAGTTCTCCGGTCTTGAAGCTGAAAAACCCGACTTTGTGATTGCCCTTGCAATATGTAACGCCTCCGTAGCTGTCCGTTACGTCTATTCCTTGGGTGTTGTATGCCATCTTTCCGCCCTCCTGTTTAGGTATAGGGACCGGGTCTGCCCGGTCCCAGGTGTTTGTGTGTTATGCGTCTAACTTTGCGTCATGTTGCCCGTCATTGTCGGGTTCCTCTCTCTTGTTCTATCTTGAAAGCTGATGGCAAACCAAAAGAATTGATACCGGTTGGGTTCCCCACGAAGCGAGCCCGGACGCCGCCGTACCGCGTTGTTTGGAATACTTCTCCAGGCACAATCTCGTTGCGTCTTAGCCGCTGCCAAGCATCCGGAAAATCCTTTACCGTTTTCATGTTCTCATCCGTTTTCCCCGACCGGCTCGGCCTGGGCTCCGTCAAATCCAGTTCTATGATCATCTTTCCGCCCTCCGTTGATGTGATATGCCCCCGTTCCGCGCCGGGGGCGGGCGCTTTACGCATCCGGCACAAACTCCGCCGATAACACTATGTTCACCCCCACTCCGCGTTTGCGGGGAGAGATGGACTCCACCTGTCGCCAACCCCGCGCAAACGTTGCAACGTCATTCGTCGTCCCGCGCCACCCGTTAAGTCGTTTTATGGCCGGGTTGGAGTTGCCCGGTACGCCGTCGGGATCTGCCCACAGATACGCATCCACTGCGTCGCTGCGGAAGTATTGACGCTCAACCAGCACCCCCTCATCGCCCACCCTAACATTTCGCCTGATGTCGCCTGTGTATATGCACATGCCGATCTGCACCTCCGGGTCATACCATTCCCGCTCACCGATAACCTCCACTCTAACTGTCCCGTTTTTCCTAGTGACGATCTTCATCTTTCCACCTCCTGTTTGAAAAATGCCCCCGTTCCGCGCCGCGGGCGTGCGCTGTTTAGTTAGCCGTCAGTATCTCCACGATCCGGTCAACCAGCTCGCGCCCGCACTTGTTACAATAAGCACCTGCGTCTGGATGTTCGCGTGCTTCTGATTCACAATCAACCGAAAGGACCTGTCTACGGCTCCTTTTCTTGCGCTCCTTCCGCGCCTCATGGATCGCGCAAAAATCAATCTCTCGCCCTGTCCCCTCGCAATGCGGACAGTTGTCGCGCTCCTCGCCTGGGCTGCAACTACACGCCCGTCCTGTCGTAGGCTGATACATCGTTCCACCCTCCGATTAGAGTTTTTCTTGTTCCGCAAAACTGTAATAACACTCATCTCCTACTATCACATGGTCCAGAACTTTCAATCCCAGAAGCTTTCCAGCATCAACCAGCCGCTCCGTAAGTTTAATATCCAGGCTGCTGGGCGCCGGATCGCCTGATGGATGGTTGTGCGCCAGAATGCACGCATGACAATTTCCCACAAGCAGCCGTTTGAACACCTCGCGCGGGTGAACGATAGACTCATTCAAACTGCCCCGGGACACTTCCCAGTATTCCGAGATTTTGTGCCGGGTGTCCAGACCAAGCACTACGAACACCTCTTCTGCTTCTGCTGCGACGCCGAAGCTTTTGAGCATTTCAAATACCTGCCTGCTACCGCTTACGTTCACCCGATACTCTGGGCTGACTGCCTCCTTTACAACCGTCAGTCTGCATCGGCTTATCATCTTTCCGCCCTCCGATTAGAGTAATAGTTGTATCTTACTGTAGGGCATTTTATCATATTGTGCCGTGTTTAGTCAAGTGACAAATTTCATAGACCGGCTAAATCGCATGGAGAGACGCTGTGAGTGCAGATATTCGGCGCGGGAATTTTGAAGAGTTTTTCTGACCTGTGACAAACTCGCCCTAAAAACAGCGGACTCGCCCTGGGACCCCCACCGGCTTCATGTCCAGAAGCGGCGCTGCGCCTGATGACGGGAACCCCACCGGACCGGCCATATTATCTTTCGTATTGTTTTGTATTGTATATAATCTAATATTAATATAACTACTCTATACCATATAATATAATAATATCACGCACGCACGTATGCGCACGCACGCGTATATAATATATAATATAATATTTGATATGATATGATATGCTTATTCTGATTAGCGCCCTGATAATATAATAATATAATATATGATTGACCCCCCAGGGGGCCCTACCACGCCCCACCGCA
>PWLM01000031.1 GCA_003560495.1 Bacillus sp. (in: firmicutes)
GATCACGTCCACACTTCCGGCTCCAGACTGCCCCTCACGGCGTTTTTTCTGCTGGCTTTATTGACAAAAATGAATTACATTTATTTCCTATTATACACATTCGGAAGCATAATGGAACAATTATCCAAAGAAAGTTCTTCCCGGGCCGGACGTTAAGTACGGGCTTATTTCTTTCTCAATTCCGTCTTCCGGCAGTTTACCGGCTTTTTCTTCGATGGCTTCCGACAGTTCGTCAAAGTCGACTGTGCCGTCTCCTTCCTCGTCGAAAGAAAACTGCTGGACAGCCTCCCGGAGCTCTGCATCATCTACGGAAACGAGCAGATCTGCTTCTGTCAGTTCCGGATTTCCAAGCGTCTGATCCACCGTTGGTTCTACGAGAATCTGCACCGCTTCTGCCGGAAGCTCCACCGTTTCATCCGACCACGTCAATTTATATTCTGTTTCCTGTTCCCAGCTTTCCACGCTTTCGTTCAACGTGTTCACGGCCTCCACCCGATTTTTATCCGACACATCTACGCCGGCGATGTGCGTTCCTTCCGCAAACTGGTCCTGCTGGAAGGAAATTTGATACATCAGCAGTCCTGTGTAGGCAAAAACGAGCATAAAAGCCATACTGCCGCCAAGAACGAGAAACGACGCTCCAAACCATTGATTTTTTGTCAAACCCGTATCCTCCTATTCTTTCGACTCTGTTCCTTTGAGTATCTGTTCTGCATTTTCCCCTTCCGGCAGTCTTCCAGCGGTAATCCAGGCTGTTACGAGTGCAAGGATGAGCAGGGACAGAACCGCAGCCGCCCAGTGAAGATACGTAAAGGAAAAAACACCGATAAGGGCATATACGTAGGAAAGCGTCACAAGAAGGATCGTCAATTTATAATTAAATACAGATGGTACAAGCAGCATAATACCGAGCAGCAGCAGAAACGCTGCTGTAATCAGAATATAGATCAACTTATCACCGCCTTTCGTTTAGTTATTGTTGAGGGTGCAGCGATCCGTACAGATCGGCCGCCTGTTTCACAGCTTTTTATAGGGCTGCTTTGAAAATAAAAAATGGATAAGAGGAGCGCTTTCGTTTCCATGGGGAGTTCCCCGGCTGAAACGGAGTTTCCTCTAACAAAAAAACGTGAACTTCATCACAGTTTTCATTTTAGCTCAGCGGTCAGCGGAAGAAAAGAATTATTCCGGGTTCTTAATAAAGCGGATAAACGCATGTGATCCGGTGACAATGAGGAGCTCCTGATACTTCAGCTTCCGCTGTTTTTCCCGGATCCAGGCGTGCGGGTCTCCGGTAAAGGGCAGTCCGGGGAATTCTTTTTCCCATTCTTCCTGCGTCATGCCCCGTTCATCCGGCATGCCGGCGGCGGTTACTTCCCCGAGCTGCTGCATCGTTTCCACTATTTGGTGAACCGGTTTATCCCTCATGACAGCGGTAAGAAACGATACGCGCGGATATCTGGCAGCCGTATCACACAGAGCTTCCACTGCTTCTTTATTATGGGCTGTATCAAGAATAATTCCCGGGCCGAATGCTTCCCACCGTCCGGGCTGTTCTGCTTTTTCCAGGGAGGAAAGTTTCGGCTTTACGAAGATTTCGGAAGCGGCAAGCGCTGCCCGGGCATTACGTGCCTGATGCTTCCCAGGGATAGGAAGCCAGGCGGTTTCTCCCCGCCATGTAAAAAGATCAGGCTCCGTAAACGTCCAGTCATCGGGAAGGGGGGTCCATACCGCTCCTATCCGTTCCGCTTCCTGCCGGAGCCATTCGTCCGCTTCTTCATCACACGCAGAGATGCATGGAACTTCGGGGCGCATAATACCCGCTTTTTCCCGGGCGACAGCTTCCCGTGTATGTCCGAGAAATTCGGCATGATCCGTTCCGACAGAAGTTATTACCGTCGCTTCCGGCTTCCGGACGACGTTTGTTGCATCGAGCCGCCCGCCCATTCCGGCCTCTATAATCAGGATCTCCGGCTTAATAAGTTCAGCAGCCGCTGTAAAAACAACTGCTGTAAGCAGTTCAAACGAGCTGATTGTTTCCCCGCGTGCCTCCTCCACTTTTTCCACTGCCGGAAGCACAAGGTTTACGGCCTCCTCGAACAAGCCGGAAGAAACCGGTCTGCCTCCGCTCGTCAGCTGTTCATGACGCTCCCCCGGGGACGGAGTCATAAACGCCGCTGTTTTTCTGCCTTCTTCATGGATAAGCCGGTCGATAAATGTGACGACTGTGCCTTTGCCGTTCGTTCCGGCGACGTGAATAACCGGACAGCGGTTCTGCGGCTGTCCGAGTTCCTCCATCAGCGCTTCCATTCGGTCGAGCGAATACATAATCCCGGCACTTTCCCTTTTCTCGAACGCCTTATCCGATACCTTCATTTAAAAGCCCTCCCTTTGCTGGATTGATTTTCTGTTCGAACAATGAAAAAATCATAGTATCTGTATATTATACATAAGGGAGTCTTTACATGACCAGTCACGTTTCCTGGCTCGTTTACAACGGCGGGCTCTACACTGAAAAATTTAAGGATTACCAGCAGCTGATAACCGGAGCAGCAGCACGTCACGGGGTGGAAATGCATCCTGTGTCCAATGACCAGCTGCTTGCAGCCCCGGGGATGAACTGCCCGCTTATTCTGCCGGAGGACCTTCCCGAGCCGGATTTCATTCATTTTGCCGATAAGGATATTCCACTCGCCGACACGCTGGAAGATAAAGGTTTCCGCCTGTTCAACAGCGCAGAAGCGGTAGCGGTATGTGATGATAAACGGCTGATGCACCGGGCTTTTGCTGCTTCCGGTGTCAGGCAGCCGGCAACGATCCTTGCCCCGATGGCGTATCCGAATGTCGGACGAAAAGACCTCAGCTACATTGAACAGGTCGAAAAAGCACTCGGCTTTCCGATGGTTATTAAAGAAGCTTTCGGGTCTTTCGGCGAGCAGGTATACTGGGTGGAAACAAAAGAAGCACTTTACGATACAGCCGCGCGCCTGCAGGGGGTCCCCCACCTGTACCAGGAAGCGGTAATGGACAGTTTCGGCCGGGACGTCCGCCTGAATGTGATCGGAGGAAAAGTGGCGGCAGCGATGAAGCGGACGTCGGAGCATGATTTCCGCGCCAACGTCACCGCCGGAGGCAGAACCGTGTCCTACGAACCGACCCGGGAGCAGGAGGAAGCTGCTGTTCAGGCCGCCCTTGCCGTCGGAGCCGATTTTGCCGGAGTCGATTTGTTTTTAAATGAAGGACCACCGATCGTCTGTGAAATTAATTCCAACCCCCACGTCCGCAGCATTATTGAATGCACCGGCGTACACGTGGAAGACAC
>PWLM01000137.1 GCA_003560495.1 Bacillus sp. (in: firmicutes)
AGACAGTTTCCAGAGGCAGCCCTTCCACGAGCACGGCATCCTGCAGCTCCTTCAGAAGACTTTCGACTTTTCCAACACCGAGGCCGGTAAACTGCCGGTTTTCATCAAACTGCGGGAGGCTGCCCTGCCCGTCGGATGTGAAAGTAATCTGCTCCGGCGGAACACCGGCATCAAGCATATATTTCATCCCGCGGCTGCTTTTAAGGAGCGGTTTTTCAGAAGGATGGAGCGTGCTCGTCGTAAAATCGACGAAGCCGCCTTCCCGGGCAAACCGGATTCCAGCTTCTAAAAGCGCTTCATGACGGTTAATATGTGTCGGCCAGAATTGCGTAATTGGAATTTCCGTTTCCTGTACGACAGTTTCCAATTTGGAAAGAAGACCTTTTCCGTCCCCGACATGAATGGTCACCACCCCGCCCTTTCCTGATAAGAGGCCGCCGGCACGTGCTTCACTCGCAAGCCTTGCGATTTCCTGCCATTCCGGCTGGGAGGAGCGGTGGTCTTCGATGGCAATTTCTCCAGCACCGATAATTTCCTCGACAAACATAATGTCGTTCTTAAGCGACCCGGTCAATGTCCGGACGGGTACGTGATAGCTTCCACTCTGGCAGAAGCAGGTAATGCCTTCTTCCGTCAGCCCCTTTGCTTTTGCTACGAGATTCGTCATCGTACGCGCCGTTCCGTCGGTGCCGAGGACACCGACAACGGTTGTTACTCCGGCGTCGATGCAGTCTTTTAACGTCAGTTCCGGGGTGCGTGTCGAAAACCCTCCTTCTCCGCCTCCTCCAGTAATATGTACGTGTCCGTCAACGAGTCCCGGAACAATAAGCTTCCCTTCTGCTTCTGTCACTTCCATGAAGGAAGTAAGTTTTTCAGGATCGATTGTGTCCTCTACTGCCGCTATGCGCCCGTCCGCAATAAGAATATCTTGTTTGCCGAGGTACGCCGGCGCATACACCGTGCCTCCTTTGATAAGTTTCAGCATCATAATACCTCCTGTAAATAATCAGACTTGTTTTATTTTACCTCTAACTCTGCTGAGTTAAAAGCTGAGAACCACCTGTATCTTCACCGAAAACACGAAAAAACCTGCCGGACGGAATCCTGACAGGTTTTCGTATGGTACAGCTGTTAAATAAGGAGGAAAGCAGCGGTAAGAGACAGTACAGCGCCCGCTGCAAGCTGAATGGTAGCAGCTGTCGGTCTTTTGGTGAACGTCCACCAGACGATAAAATAAATACCGAGCATTAAAGCCATAAATAAAATACCGTCAACAAACGGTGAAATGAGTGCAGGGTCGGTCGCTTCGTTATAAATTCCGTAATTAACAGACATTGCGATAATCCATCCGATAAAGATGGAAAGACCGATCCACAGCAGCAGTTTCTGCATAGTGATCCTTCCTTTCTGACCGGCTTCCGTGCCGGGGGTTTTCAGTCGAAACTGTTATATCTGGTAAATTAATTACCGTTCTTTCTTCCTTTTAAACTATATACGAAAAAAGGGACCGCTGTAAAGAATCGTTCCTTTGTTCAACTACTTGTGACTTTTTTCTCATGAATTTCTGCTTTTGATTAAAGATTGGGAGGTTTGCGGGGTCTTAAGTCCGGGAAAACAAGTAATAATACTTTCATGTAAGGAGGGGGAAATGATGATCCAGTGGACTCAGCTGAACAGTGCCGGTTTTCAAAAAATCGGATATGATCCGATGCAGAAGCAGCTCCATGTTAAATGTGAAGACGAGGAATATATTATTTATTACGAAGTGCGGGAAACAGAATATGTCGGGATGTTTTCCAGTCAGGACATGAAAAAATATTATGAGGAGCGTATTAAAGGACGCTTTCCTTCATCAGTAATCAAAACGTAAATCAACTCCCCGGAGCGCCATTGACCTTCTGTCGAGGCGCTCTTTTTTATGTGTCCACCCTGAGAAGACAAAACTCTCAAAAATAAACACACAAATTTATCCAGGAAATAGTGGATACGTTATATAGTGTACGCTACAATAGATAGTAGAAAAGCCCTGCTGTACACTCTCCGCATACAGCAGAACTTACTTGATAAGGAGGAAGTAGAATGATTATTGGTGTACCGAGAGAAATTAAAAATAACGAAAACCGTGTAGCCCTTACCCCCGCGGGTGTAATGACGCTGACACAGGCAGGCCACTCTGTGATGGTCGAAACAAACGCAGGGGTGGAAAGCGGTTTTTCTGACGCTGCCTATATTGAAGCCGGCGCCTCTCTCCGCACGGAAGCTGCAGAACTATGGCACGATGCCGAAATGATCATGAAAGTAAAAGAACCGCTCCCGGAGGAGTACGACTATTTCCGGGAAGGGCTGATTTTATTTACGTATCTCCATCTGGCAGCCGTACCGGAACTTGCAGAAGCGCTCACAAAGCATGGTGTTACGTCCATCGCTTATGAAACGGTGGAAGTAAACCGTACGCTCCCTCTTCTCACACCGATGAGTGAAGTCGCCGGACGCATGGCTTCCCAGATCGGCGCGCAGTTTCTTGAAAAACCGAAAGGCGGAAGCGGTGTGCTTCTTTCCGGTATACCTGGTGTTAAGCGCGGGAAAGTAACCGTCATCGGCGGTGGTGTCGTCGGCACAAACGCGGCCAAAATCGCGATGGGTCTCGGTGCGGATGTGACGATCATCGACCTCAGTCCGGAGCGTCTCCGGCAGCTGGATGATCAATTCGGCACAGAAATTAATACGCTGATGAGCAACCCGTTAAATATTGCCCAGGCAGTTAAGGAGTCCGATCTCCTCATTGGCGCTGTTCTTATTCCCGGAGCTAAAGCACCACAGCTCGTAACAGAAGCCATGGTCAAAGAAATGCACCCGGGATCAGTCATCGTCGACGTAGCGATTGATCAGGGCGGTATCGTAGAAACGATCGATCATATTACTACGCATGATAATCCAACGTACACGAAGCACGGCGTTGTCCACTATGCTGTAGCGAATATGCCGGGAGCTGTTCCACGGACATCGACAATCGGTCTGACAAACGTCACCGTGCCCTACGCGCTTAAGATTGCAGCTTCCGGCGTAAAAGAAGCAGTACGCGAGTCAGCTCCGCTATTAAAAGGCGTCAATACTGCCGGGGGACATGTCACCTATGAAGCTGTAGCCCGCGACCTCGGCTATGAATACGTTTCTACGGAAAAAGCACTCGGACTGTAAAAAGCGGTTATTACGCTGTTTCATGGAGAAATTATCATTAAAAAAACCTCTGAAGGAGTTTTCCCTTCAGAGGTTTTC
>PWLM01000068.1 GCA_003560495.1 Bacillus sp. (in: firmicutes)
CCAATTTTGTCCTGGCCGAAGGCATCCTGATTGGGATCTAAAACAATATTTACCGTGACACCGCGGGAAGCAGCGTCTAAAAGGTTTTCAATAATATTTCGGTCGGACAAGTAAAACAGGCCGCACCAGATCGTATCGCCTTCTTCGGCAGCATTAATAACTTTAAGCAGTGCCTGCTTCGTTTTTCCTTCTGTAATCATTTGTGTCTGCACCGGTCTGTCTTCTTCTTCGCTCGTTACGAGCCACTCATCCAGTTCTTCTTCGGTCGGAAAGTGACTGAGATCGCCTCCGGAAAAGGCGGCTACTGCTTTTTCGGATTCCACTACATCCCGAAGCGTTTCTCCCTGCACCTTGATTCCAATGTTTGAATGATAAGCACTTGCGTCATGCGGATTGGCAGACGTAATAATGCCGGCATTTTCACTCACGACGGTTTTGCGGTGGTTTGCTTTTGTATTCGCGAGCTTTAAGTAAGAGCGGAGTGTGGCGTCAGGCGCGTCTTCTCCAAACACATTCGGGAGCCAGCCGCTGCCGCTCTGACCAAACCACTGCAGGCCGATCCGCCAGAATCCGGTATAAAGAAAATTGGAATCCCTTAACCGGGTTAAATCTGTATAAATAACTTCTGCTCCTGCTGCTTCCAGCGGGTCAATATGCTCCGATTCGTGGGAAAAATACGTGGTATTGATCGGGTCGGTAATAAATACGACTTTCAGCTCCGGATATTCTTCCAGCTTTGCTTCAATGCGGTCGGTAAATTCCCCGCTCAGCTCCGGAAAACTCCCATCTTCTGTCGAAAAGTCATTAACTAAAAACATATCTATAATTAAAAAGTGCTCCGCTTCGTCGATTAAAGCAAATATTTCTTCAAAAATTTCCTGTTCATACACTTCTTCGTCTTCTTCATTTAAATAAGTAAGGTCATAAAGAAAAGATATTTCTTCTTCTGCTACCATGCGGGGCTCCCCAACATAACTTACATTTTCCGGAAGAGGTTTCAGCTGATGATAGACAATAACGCCAAAATATAATATGCCGAAAGCAGCGGCAGCGATCCACAGCTTTTTTTTCATAACTAACTGCTCCTTTCGTACAGGTGCTGTCAATATGACTGATGTTTCAACGGCTAATAAATTATCTGCAAGGATGGGGCACAGTGAATTTTATTCTGGATAAAGAGAAATTACAGTTATTCTACCATTATTAGGTTTTATTGGGGGGGAACAATCGATAAATTGTACAATGATAAAAAGGAGTTGATAACGATGATCGCCATGAATTATTCTAATGCGCAAAAAAACCTTAAAGAACTAATTGATAAAATTAACGACGACCACGAAGTCGTTATTATCACGACTAAAGAACGAAACGCTGTCCTTATTTCAGAAGACGAATACAATCAATATCTTGAAACCATCTATCTTTTAAACAATCCGAGTAAAGCCAGGCATCTATCGGGCTCCATCAGTCAATTAAAGCAGGGAGAAAACATGACCGTCGATATCGATGAGTAAGTTGAATGGCTTGTTTACCCATAATGCGTTTCAGTATTGGCAGACCAAAGACAAAAAAATGCTCAAACGGATTAATCAGCTGATTATAAGCATTGCACGGGATGGTGCGGCAGACGGCATTGGGAAACCAGAGAAATTAAAAGGGAATTTAGCTGGTTATTACAGTCGGTGCATTGATATAGAGCATCGAATGGTGTATACCGTGGAGGAGCAGCAAATCAGTATTATTGCCTGCAGATACCATTATTAAATCTACCTCGTAGAGGCAAATTCTTTATAGAAAAAGAAAAAGGCTTGCTGGTTCCTTCCAGGAAGCCTTTTTGAACGTGATGGAAACAACGACGTGGGTGTTCTTAATTCTTAGTAGTATTCATCAGGAAATTCCTCAGGAAAAATTTGTATGGTTACAATACGAGAAACATGAGATAATTGATGATACAACGTATCTGAAACTGCTGTTTGTAACGTAATCTGCACTTCCAAGGAGGAGATTCGTATGACAGTTCGTTATAACACCATTCTTGTTGCGGTGGACGGATCGGACGAAGCGAAACGAGCGTTTCGAAAAGCCGTCGTATTGGCAAAAGACCACGAGGCAAAGCTGCTTTTAGTTCACATCATTGAGACCAGAACGACTGCTGCCAGGGGACACTACAGCGAGATTGTTTTTCCTGAAGTGGAGAATCGTGCTATTAATATGTTGAAGGAGTATAAAGAGCTTGCTGAAAAGGAAGACGTTACGGACGTCAAGGAAATTCTCGACTACGGCTCCCCAAAAGTGAAAATCGCAAAAGATGTAGCGAAAGAGCATAATGTGGATTTAATTGTAACCGGGGCCACCGGTTTAAACGCCGTTGCACACTTTCTCCTGGGCAGTGTATCGGAGCACATTACCCGCCATGCCGCCTGTGATGTGCTGGTCGTGCGTACGGAGACAGAGAATAAATAACAATGAAGCTCTCTCGTCGATATTACCATTGGGAGAGCCCTTTCATGATTATAAACTGAACTAATTATCTAAGCAGCTGCGCGAAGGACGTTAAAAGCGCTGTGGGTTCTTCATTAGGAAGAAAGAAGCTCCTGTTTTTACGGGGAAACGTTTTTAAATGATCATCAAAAGGTAAGTACCGGCAGGATTTCTGGAAGAAAATTGTTCGTTATCACGGATGTAAGTTGTATTCTTTTTTAAAAATTGTAAATTATTAGGTTTAATTTATATGGTTTCCAAAGGTAAAACATGAGATAATCGATAGGGTAAGGTATCCGAAACTGCTGTTTGTAACGTAATCTGCACTTACGAGGAGGAGATTAGTATGAAAGTTCGTTATAATACGATTCTTGTTGCGGTGGACGGATCGGAGGAATCGAAACGCGCGTTGCGTAAAGCCATCGTATTGGCAAAAGACCACGAGGCAAAGCTGCTTTTAGTTCACATTATCGATTCCCTTACTACTATTCCTGCAGGACGTGGTTACAAGGCGATTTTTCCCGAATCTGACACGTATGCAAGAGAAATGCTGAATGAGTATAAAGAGCTTGCTGAAAAGGAAGGGATCAAGGACGTCACGGAGATTCTTGACTACGGTTCTCCTAAAGTGAGAATTGCAAAAGATGTGGCGAAAAAGTATAACGTGGATGTAATTGTTGCTGGAGCTGCCGGTGCAAACGCCGTGGAACAATTTCTCATAGGAAGTGTGGCGCAGCATATAACCCGGTACGCCCCCTGCGATGTGCTGATCGTACG
>PWLM01000185.1 GCA_003560495.1 Bacillus sp. (in: firmicutes)
GATCTGGAAATTCCAGACAGTAAAAAGCAGGATGAGGAATTTGTTGAGCAGAAGATTGCAGAAAATGTAACTGATCAAAATATTAAATTAGTACACTTTGAATAATCAATTAACCCGGAAACTTAAATAGTTTCCGGGTTTTTAATAGTTTTAAAACACTGCTTATTCAATGCACTCCGGCAGTCTCTGTAAAGATAAGCACCGGCAGAAACTGTATCAAATTCAGTTTTCGCGCTGTGATCGTAATAAGATATCCTGCATAATAAAAAATACCCCGACCGGGAGAAATACCGGTGCAGGGAATTTTAACTAATTAATGAATAGAGCGGAATACTCCGATCACTTTTCCGAGGATTTGTACATAGTCGAGCAGAATCGGTTCAAGAGATGCATTTTCAGGCTGAAGTCTGAAGTGGTTCTTTTCTTTGAAGAAACGCTTTACTGTAGCTTCGTTATCTTCCGTCATAGCAACGACAATATCCCCGTTATCTGCGGAGGCCTGTTGTTTAACAACTACGTAATCCCCGTCGAAAATACCGGCTTCAATCATGGAGTCACCGGAAACTTCCAGAATAAACGATTCCTCATCGTGGACAAAATTAGCAGGAAGAGGAACGTATTCCTCTATATTCTCTATAGCTGTAATTGGCTGACCCGCTGTTACTTTACCGATAACCGGAATGGAAATAGACGCAGTCTGAGGAAGCTGCTGGGCTGTATCCTCCGTTTCCATTACTTCAATAGCGCGGGGCTTAGTCGGATCACGACGGATATGTCCTTTTTTTTCAAGGCGTGAAAGATGACCGTGAACAGTAGAGCTTGATGCAAGACCTACGGCCTCACCAATTTCCCTCACGGAAGGCGGATACCCTTTTTCCCGGACTTCCGTACGAATAAAATTCAGGATGGCCTGCTGTCGGGATGATAATTTAGACAAAATAAACACCTCTCTGCTGTAAATTTTATATTCAGTCTTACTTAATAGACAAATAGTTCGTATGTTACAGGAAAAGTATAACATGAGAACAAAAGTTTCGCAAACGTTCGTTCTATTTTGCAGTTGACACGAACGTTCGTTCCATGTACGATGTAAGAATCAGATGAGAACAAATATTCTTACGAACGAAGGGGCGAACAACATGTTTGGTTTAAAACGGTATTTGGATGGTTCATTTATACTTATCCTTGCAGCAGCAGCAGTGGCGAGCTGGACATATATGAGTGAGGGGGCAGATGATACTGCTTTTTTAAAAGACGAGCGTGTAGTTACGGAAGGAGAGACGCTCTGGTCTATAGCAGAACATGTAGCAGAGGATCTCGACCTGCAGCTGGAAAAAGCGGTATACTGGATCAAAGAAGAAAATCAGCTGCAGGATACTACTATTCATCCGGGTCAGACGATTGAAGTACCTGCAGAATGGAATGGAGTGGCATCAGATTGAAAGGGTTTATATATGCTCGTGTAAGTACAAATAAAGAAGTGCAGCAGAGTTCACTCTCGAGACAGGTGGAAGAGCTCCAGCAGGCCTCCCATTCATGGGGGGTGCAGCTGCTGGATATAATCGAAGAAGAAGCAAGCGGGTACGAAGTGGACCGTCAAGGCATGCTTGAACTGCTCGACCGAATAAAAGAAGAAAAAGCAGAAGTACTGCTGATTCAGGACGAAACAAGGCTTGGAAGAGGCAATGCCAGGATTGCATTAATTCATCAGCTTCAAAAATTAAACTGCCGTGTGCTTTCCCTTAAAGATAATGGTGAACTAAGACTGTCAGAAACAGATTCAATGGTATTGGATATCGTGGCTATCGTGGAGGAATACCAAAGGAAACTTCATAATGCCAAAATCCGCCGTGGAATGCTGAAAGCAGTGGAAAACGGATACGAGCCTCATAAGAACACAGGTCCCGGATCGGGGAGCGGTGGAAGAAAACGCCGGGAAGTACCTTTGGAAGAAATTGTCCGTCTCCGCCGGAACGGCATGACCTTTCACGATATTGCTGTCATGCTCCGAGGGCTTGGATTTACTATTTCCAAAGCTACGGCCCACCGGCGGTACCGGGAATACATGGAACAAAACACTATCCTTGCATCGACCGGGGAGATTCGTTACGATAAGAAGTAATTATCGTATGTGGAGGAATTTGAATGATAAGCAAAGATAAACTCGATCGTATAAATGCACTTGCCCGTAAAGCAAAGGCAGACGGGCTGACTTTGAAAGAACAAAAAGAACAAAAAGAACTTCGTCAGGAATATTTAAAAAACGTCCGTAAATCATTCAAAAACCAGCTCAGCTCGGTTAAAGTTGTTGATGAACAGGGGCAGGATGTTACGCCTGAAAAATTAAAGCAGGAACAGAGAAAAGATCTGCTTCATTAAAAAATGCCGGACCTGTATCGCTTTAGATACAAAGGTCCGGCATTTTCAATCTCTGATTTTTGTTTTATAGGTTGTCTAACCTCCTCGAAACGTATATCATTAGGGGAGTGAGTGAATATATTAACATAAAGTGAGGGTGTTTTCTGAATGTCAACTTCTTTAGAGCAGTTATCAATTAATACGATTCGTACACTTTCGATCGATAGTATTGAAAAAGCAAACTCCGGACATCCGGGAATGCCTATGGGCTCTGCTCCCATGGCGTACAAGCTGTTTACAGAGTTTATGCAGCATAATCCAAAAAATCCGGAATGGTTTAACCGGGACCGGTTCATCTTATCGGCAGGCCATGGGTCCATGCTTTTATACAGCCTGCTCCATCTCCATGGATACGACGTAACAATAGAAGACCTTAAAAACTTCCGCCAGTGGGGAAGCCGCACTCCCGGTCATCCGGAGTATGGGCATACACCGGGAGTCGAAGCGACAACGGGACCACTCGGACAGGGACTGGCAATGGCAGTAGGGTTTGCCATGGCAGAAACTCACCTTGCAGCAACATATAATAAAGAAAATTACCCGGTGGTGGATCATTACACTTACAGCATCTGTGGCGACGGGGATCTGATGGAAGGTGTTTCTTCAGAATCTGCTTCACTGGCCGGTCATCTGAAACTCGGCAAGCTTATTGTAATGTATGATTCCAATGATATATCTCTCGATGGAGATCTTCATCAGTCTTTCTCAGAAAGCGTAGCAGACCGCTATCGTGCGTATGGCTGGCACGTATCCATTGTAGAAGATGGGAACGATACGGAAGCGATTGTCCGTGCATTGAAAGAAGCAAAAGAAGATGATCGTCCATCGATGATCGAAGTAAAAACAGTTATCGGATTCGGTTCACCTAATAAAAGTGGTAAATCTGCTTCCCACGGCGCTCCTCTTGGGGAAGAAGAAGTTATGGAAGTACGTAAAGCTTACAAATGGGAATATGAAAACGACTTCCACATTCCTGAAGAAGTGCAGCAGAACTTTGATGAGGTAGCACAATCCGGGGAAGAAGCAGAAGAAAAATGGAACGAACTGTTTGCTTCCTACAAGAAAGCTTATCCTGAGCTCGCTTCACAGCTTGAAACCGCAATAGCCGGTGAGCTGCCTGAAGGATGGGACAAGGATATCCCGGTGTATGAAGCCGGTGATTCACCAGCGACACGTGCTTCAGGTGGAGAAGTACTGAACGAAATTGCCAAAAATGTTCCTTCCCTTTTCGGCGGTTCAGCTGATCTGGCTTCATCCAATAAAACGATGCTGAAAAATGAAGAAGATTTCAGCCGGAATAACTACGCCGGCCGCAACATCTGGTTTGGCGTACGTGAATTTGCAATGGCTGCAGCTGTTAACGGGATGGCGCTCCACGGGGGAGTACGTCCATACGGTGCTACTTTCTTCGTATTTTCTGACTATCTGCGTCCGGCACTCCGCCTCGCTTCACTAATGCAGATTCCATCTACGTTTGTATTTACACACGACAGTATTGCAGTAGGAGAAGACGGCCCGACCCATGAGCCGATTGAACAGCTTCCTTCTCTTCGTGCGATGCCGGGGCTTTCTGTCATTCGTCCTGCTGATGCAAACGAAACAGCGGCAGCATGGCGTCTGATCATGGAAACGAACAACCACCCGACAGCACTCGTTCTTACGAGACAGGGACTTCCGACACTTGAGAAATCCCAGGAGCGTGCAGAAGAAGGCGTCCGTCGTGGAGCTTATGTAGTTTCTGAAAGCGAAAATGAAACAGACGGTTTGATTCTCGCTTCAGGCTCAGAAGTTTCCCTGGCTGTAGAAGCTCAGCAGGAACTTCAAAAAGAAGGTATTCACGTGAACGTTGTTTCCATGCCGAGTTGGGACCGATTTGCACAGCAGTCGGCAGAATATAAGGAAAGTGTCCTTCCTTCAGACGTAAAAGCACGTCTTGCGGTAGAAGTCGCTGCTCCACTCGGATGGGAAAGGTACGTCGGCGATGAAGGAGCCGTGCTTGGAATTGAAACGTTCGGTGCTTCAGCTCCAGGTGGAAAAATTATGGAAGAATACGGTTTCCATAAAGATAACGTAGTAAGCCGCTTCAAGCAGCTTCTGGAGAAAAAATAAATAAATCATCAGCTGCCGGTTTTTTTCCGGCAGCTTTTCTTTTTGGAGTCTTCAGCCGTTTATACCTTTGCAAACAAAGCACAGTCGTGTATACTAATGAAGGTTAGGAAATGTAGTATTTTATGAAGGAGGGTCACGACGATGCAGCTATGGCTTGCTATCCTGTTGATCGTCATTGCTTTGTTAGCAGGGGTCGCACTCGGGTTTTTTATTGCCAGAAAATATATGATGAACTATATGAAAAAGAACCCGCCAATTAACGAAAAAATGCTGAGAGTTATGATGATGCAGATGGGTATGAATCCATCGCAGAAAAAGATAAATCAAATGATGAAAGCGATGAACAACGAGCAGAATAAGTAATGTAGGAGCGGGTGAAAAAACCCCGGCACTTACAGTACATCCGAAATTGGGGAGCTGTCCTGGGGAATGGGGCAGCTCCTCTTTATTCAACTATTTCTTATGCTGAGATAATAACTATTTTACCGGCAGGGACCTTTTCAGGAAGCATTTCAGAAAGGAGATACAGGATATGACCGGTTCAGATAAACCGTCAATAGATAATCTAGAACTGATTCACGGAAAATATGAAGTGATTGACGTACGCTCCCCTCAGGAATTTACTGAGTTTCATTATCCAGGAAGCATCAATGTTCCTCTTTTCAGCAATAAGGAAAGAGCGGAAGTAGGAACTGCCTACAAACAGGAAAGTCCGGATAAAGCAAAAGAAATAGGACTTAAACTTTTTTCAGAAAAGCTCCCGGTATTTTATGAAGCAGTTCATTCGCTTATGAAAGAGTCAGCCAATCCTATTGTAATTACGTGCGCACGCGGCGGCATGCGGAGTGGAGCGTACGTTTCTTTATTAAACAGTTTGGGATTTCCTGTTTTACAGCTTGAAGGAGGAATCAGAAGCCTGCGTCAGTATGTGCAGGGGGAAATAGAAAGACTGTCGACCATTGACTGGAAGACAGTGGTCGTCGGCGGGAATACAGGGACAAGGAAAACTATTTGGCTGGAGAAACTTGATGCGGAAGGATATCCGGTATTAAACCTTGAAATGCTCGCCAGTCACCGCGGGTCTATTTTTGGACACATAGGAATGAAGAAAAGATCCCAGAAAATGTTTGAATGGCTGCTTGTGGAAAAATTGCAGCAGCTGGAAGATTATTCTTATTTTATAATGGAAGCTGAAAGTAAGCGGATAGGTCCCGTTATTATTCCGGAATGGCTTCAATCTGTTAAAGAATCAGGCCGGTTTATTGAACTGGAAGATACGATGGAGAGCCGGGTGAATTATCTTTTAAAAGAGTATGAACCTGAGTTTAACGAGGAAGCTTTTGCTGAAGCACTTCAGAAGCTCACGAGACTTAAGCCCTATACGAAAGAAGCTGTGGATCAAGCAATGTTAAGGAGTGATTATTACACAGTATTCTACCGTCTTCTTGAAGAATATTATGATCCGCGTTATTCACACAAGCCGGAGGACCATATTGAAAAAAACAATGTCCTAAAATTGAATATTTCGGGAATGAATGAAAAGGAAGTGCTTACGTCACTAAAAAATAAAATTCATTCTGCTGTCCGAAAGGAGTAAAGAATGAAGGTTTTTTACGATCTTTCCTGGTATTTCAAACAAGAGAAACTCCGTTATGGTACTGGTATATTCATATTGATGCTAGTTTCTGCCCTGACGCTTATTCCCCCATACGTTATAGGTCTCGTCGTTGATCTGATAGATGGTCAGAATATGACACAGGAAATTCTGATCTATTGGATGACAATATTGGCTGTAGTAGGGGTTCTTTCTTATATTCTGAGATATATCTGGAGAATACTGATATTCGGAGCTTCCATTAAGCTCGCCAGAATTCTGCGAAGCAATTTATACAGCCATTTTACGAAAATGTCCTCTTCTTTTTATCAAAAACGGCGTACCGGCGATCTAATGGCACATGCAACAAATGATATACGGGCGGTGGAACAGACTGCCGGAGCTGGTGTCCTGACACTTGTAGATTCGCTGACTATGGGGAGTTTTGTCATCATTACGATGGCGCTCACCATCAGCTGGGAACTGACGCTTATAGCTCTAATTCCAATGCCGTTTATGGCTTTCGCTACAGCTAAGTATGGAAGCATGCTTCATCACCGGTTTGGCAGTGCTCAGGCCGCTTTTTCTGCTTTAAATAATAAGGTTCAGGAAAGTATGAGCGGTATCCGTGTGACGAAAGCATTTGGTTACGAGGAAGAGGAAATCAATTCTTTTCGCAGCCAGTCCGACGATGTAGTGAAAAAGAATATGGCTGTTGCCAGAGTGGATGCTTTATTTGATCCTACCATTACAATCGTAGTCGGTCTGTCTTATTTTCTTTCAGTAGCTTTTGGTGCTTATTTCGTAATCAATGAAGCGATAACGATCGGGCAGCTGACAAGTTTTACAGTTTACCTTGGTCTCCTCATATGGCCGATGCTGGCCTTTGGCTGGTTTTTCAACATTATAGAGCGGGGGAGAGCTTCCTACGATCGAATACGGCGTCTGCTTTTCGTGGAGCAGGAAATCAAAGATGTCGAAGGCGCGATTGAATCTCCTCCCGCAGGAGATGTAGTATTTGATATCAAAGAATTTACATACGATGGGGAAAAAGGACTTTTTGATATTTATATTCATATTCCACGCGGCAGGACACTTGGTGTAGCCGGAAAGACCGGCAGCGGAAAAAGTACGCTCTCACGCACACTCCTCCGGGATTTTGATATCCAGAAAGGGAGGGTGCTGGTTGACGGCCAGCCGCTGGATACTTATGAAAAAGATGCCCTGCTTGCCTCCATTGCTTATGTACCGCAGGATCACTTTTTATTTTCAGCTACGATAGCTGATAATATTGCTTTTGGGAAACCGGAAGCCTCCTATAAGGATATTGTAAAAGCAGCAGCTGCTGCCGGCATACATGAGGATATTATTCACTTTACTGAAGGATATGAAACGATGGTGGGGGAAAGAGGTGTTACACTATCTGGAGGGCAAAAACAGAGGCTGTCGATTGCCAGAGCTCTCCTGCTCGATCCGGAGGTTCTTATCCTGGATGACTCTCTCTCTGCCGTGGACGCACGCACGGAAGAGCTCATATTGGAAACGTTAAAAAAAGAACGAAAAAGTAAAACAACAATTATTACAGCCCATAGACTGAGCGCTTTAAATCATGCTGACGAAATTATCGTGCTGGAAAAAGGCAGAATCACTGAAAGAGGAAATCATGAAGAGCTTCTGCTGAAAAATCGATGGTACGCGAAAATGTATCAGACGCAGCAACTGGAATCAGAGCTGGAAGGAGGCGGAGACAATGCTTGATAAACATAAGCATCTTATGCATCCGCTTCCGCAGAAAGAAGTGTTAAAACGTCTCCTCGTCTACACTGCGGCACATAAAAAAATGATTGCTGCTGCCATGGTTCTTCTTATAGGGGGGACGGCAGCGGATCTCGCAGGGCCGATACTCGTACAGATTTTTATCGACGACTACCTGACGCCCCGTAATTTAGCTGCCGGGGCGCTGACAGCACTGGCATCCGCGTATCTTTTTCTTTATGCAGGGTCTGCGGTAATGAATTACTTTCAGTCGTACATGTTTCAAAAAATTGCACTGTCCATCATTCAGCAGCTGCGCATCGATGTTTTCGAAAAAGTGGAAAAGCTGGGACTCTCATTTTTCGACCAGTTTCCGGCAGGAGGTCTTATTTCGAGAATAACGAATGATACGGAGCAGGTAAAAGAGCTGTATATAACCGTCCTTGCTATATTTGTTCAAAATATTGTTTTTCTCGTGGGAATTTTTGCGGCTATGTTTTATTTAAACCCGCAGCTGGCGGCTTTTGCGCTCTTTATTCTGCCGGTTATTCTTTGCGTAATTTTTCTTTACCGAAAATACAGTGCTGTTTATTATGCGGAGATGAGCGAAAAATTAAGTGATTTAAACGCCAGGTTGAATGAATCAATCCAGGGAATGGCGGTTATTCAGATGTTTCGTCAGGAAAGAAGAATGAACAGGGAGTTTTCCGGGATTAATCAGAGCCACCATAACGCATGGCTGAAAAGTATGAAGCTCGATGGTCTGCTTCTCAGACCGGCTGTAGACTTAATTTCCATTCTTGCATTAATACTTGTTCTGACATATTTCGGCATCACCTCTTTTGACTCTCCTGTCGAAATAGGCATCATTTATGCTTTTGTAAATTATCTCGACCGCTTTTTTGAGCCGGTAAATCAAATTATGCAGCGTCTCTCCATGTTTCAGCAGGCGATGATTTCTGCAGGTCGGGTATTTCGGCTCATGGATCACGATGAGCCGGGACCTGTTCAAAAATCGAAAAAAGATTTGAAAATTCAGGATGGAAATATAGAATTCAGCAGAGTGTCGTTTTCGTATACATCGGGGGAACGAGTGCTGAAAGATATCAGTTTCCAGGTGAAAAAAGGAGAAATGCTCGCGATAGTCGGACACACAGGAAGCGGAAAAAGTTCGATCATCAACGCATTAATGAGATTTTATGAAATCGAGGACGGAAAGATTCTAATAGACGGGCATGCAGTTGAAACCTTCCCGGAAAGCGAACTGCGCAAAAATATCGGTCTCGTCCTCCAGGATGCTTTTCTATTCACCGGGGACATGAAATCCAATATCAATCTTTATGATCAATCCATTTCAGAAAAAACACTGCTTCAGGCAGTAAAGGATGCAGGAGCAGAAACGTTCATTCAGAAACTGAGTGGAGGGCTTACTCACGAGGTTGGTGAACGTGGCAGCACACTATCTACTGGAGAAAGACAGCTCTTATCGTTTGCAAGAACTATTGTAAGAGACCCGCGTATACTGATACTCGATGAAGCGACAGCGAGCGTCGATACGGAAACAGAAACGGAGATTCAGAAAGCTCTTGAAAGAGCCCGGGAAGGCAGAACGACTATTGCTGTGGCACACCGGCTTTCGACGATCCGGAACGCGGACCACATTCTCGTGCTTAAAGAAGGTTCAATAGCAGAAGAAGGGACGCATGAAACGCTTATCGCTCGAAAAGGAATTTATGAAAGGATGTACCGGCTGCAGAAAGGCGGAGGATAATCAGGTAAGGACCAGTTAAGCAGAAGCCATGGCTGCAGTAACGACTTGAAAAATGTTCCTCCCATCGCTGCAGAGAAGAAATTAAACATCTTAAAAAAGTGCGGAAATAGTACGATACCGCAGTGCTGGGCCGCTGCGGTATATTTGTCAGGATGCGAAGAAAAGCATACAATACGACCGGAACGTATGCTATACTGACGATGTGTCACACTCATGGAGAGGATGGAGACTATGTACGCCGTTTTATTCGCTGTCCTGGCCAGTATGATGGCTGTTGCTGCCTTAATTATCAGAATGAAGGCCATGAAAAAGCCAGCGAGCGCCAGAAAAATTTTAATACCACCGATCGCGATGTCTACGGGTTTTTTAATGTTTTTATATCCCCCGGTCCAGCAGATTACCTGGTTGGAAACAGCGGAAGCTTTGACGGTCGGATTTTTGTTTTCCATTTTATTAATCAAAACGTCCTCTTTTGAAATACGGAATAACAATGTCTATATGAAACGATCAAAGATTTTTCCATTTGTTCTGCTGGGACTGCTTATAGGAAGAATTATCTTTAAAGCAGTTTTCGGCATTTATTTTGAATATGAAGTACTTGCAGGCATGTTTTTTCTTTTAGCTTTTGGGATGCTCCTCCCGTGGCGGATAGCAATGTTTTTCAAATTCAAAGAAGTAGAAAGGCAGCTTAAAACGGACCTCTCTGCGGAGAGCTCTCCGGCCTGAAAAAAAGCACGGCCTGCATGCAGGCCGTGCTTTTTATACATTCAGTATTCAATTATCAGGAATGAAGACAGCCCCGGACCGGTGTAAAGTAATTCCTGACCGGGGGAAGAGTCATTCCGGCATCAGGAAGACTGCTCGAAATAAAGTTCGTAGGGAGAAACGTCTATGTTCTTCTCCGCAAGCTTTTTGCGCAGAAATTTATGGTCTCTTTTAGGAGTGGCTGCAATATATCCTTTTACTATCAATTCTTCCGTTAATTCCGAGGCGTTCTCTTCTACCGCATATTCTCCAATTTTACCAGCGATTTTTTGTTTCGCAATATCCCGGAACAGTTCAGGAACTGGTTCTACGAGTTCATTTAGAAATGCTTTTTTGTCTTCTGTCCAAAGATGAAGCGTTTTATTTATATAGTAGTCCTGCCAGTCCAGAATGGAATTGCCATCTTCTTTAGGAAGTTTTTTTAGAAACTTTCGGAACATAAAATAGCCGCCGATCGCTACGAGTACAAAAACGAGAACCGACCAGAATAAAATAAACCACATGAATAAATCTTCCATCATTTTTCTTCCACCTCGTTTCATCTTCTATTTTACGACAGGAAAAGAGATAAGAAAAGCAGATGAAGGACGAAAAAACAAAAAAAGCCGGATTCAACCGGCTTTCGATCCATTAATATTGGCGGGACCGTGTGGGAATCGAACCCACCGGAGACGTCACGCGCCTCCCAAAAGGCTTTGAAGGCCCAGGTAAGCACCAGCTACACATCCGGCCCCATAGCAACGTCTCTAATTATAATAGAGAGGATCAAAGATTGCAATCAGACAATATTTTACGATATCTTTAATGGAAATGCAGGGAGTGGGTACTTATGAAAAAGTATTATACGATTGGTATGGCCGGCCATATCGACCATGGAAAAACAACTCTTACAAAAGCACTTACAAATATGGATACAGACCGGCTGAAGGAAGAAAAGGAAAGGGCCATATCGATTGAACCCGGTTACGCTCCTTTTCATATCGATGATGAATGGGAAGTCTCCATTGTAGATGTACCGGGCCATGAGAAATTTATCCGGCAGATGATTGCAGGCGTGGCGGGTATAGACGCCGTCATATTAGTCATTGCCTCAGATGAAGGGGTTATGCCACAGACGCGGGAACATTTAAAGATTCTGGATTTACTTGGAGTTACTCAGGGAATGATTGTATTTACGAAATCTGAGGGGCTTGAAGAGGACATGGAGGAGCTTCTTAAAGAAGACGTGTATCAGCATACTGCTGGAACTTTTTTAGAAGGAAGTCCCGTGTACTTCGTAGACAGTATCAGTCTAAAAAATATACCGGATCTGCGTAAAGACATTAATACAATGCTCGAAAATACACCACAGCGCCGGGCGGGCAGTGGTTTCCGTATGCCCGTAGACCAGTCATTTACAGTTAAGGGACAGGGGACTGTAGTCCGAGGTACAATTTTTAACGGTTCTGTAAGCGAAGGGGATAATGTGCAGCTTCTTCCGCAGAACAAGTCCATCCGTATAACACAGATTCAAGTCCACCATGAAAAAAGGTCTTCTGGAAGAGCTGGACAAAGGGCGGCTTTGAATCTGGGCGGGGTGGATTATGATGACATATCCCGGGGAGATGTCATTGTTAAAGGCTCTTTCCCGGTAACTAAAACTATAGATATAGCGCTTCAACCTGCAGATTTATTTACGATTCCGCTTAAGCAGCGGAGTCCGGTTAAAATACATACCGGCACTTCAGAAGTATACGGTACGATTGTATTTTTTGACCGGAACGAAATTACGCCAGGGGAAAAGGAAGAAATACTTTGTCAAGTGCGTCTTGATCAGGAAATAGTCGCTGATCGTAACGATCGATTCATTCTGAGGCGTCCAACACCTGCAGAAACAATCGGTGGAGGCCGTATAATAGATCCTTATGGCGGTAAATACCGGTTCGGTAAACAAACAGTGCAAATGCTGAACCAAAAGAAAGAGGGAACTCCGGAAGAGCGTCTTGTTTTTGCGCTGCAGCAGGGATCGGCGATGACCGCTGCAGAGCTTGCTGCAAAAATATCAATCAGTACAGAGGAACTGGAGTATGAAGTGAAAAACAGCAGTAAACTGCTGGAAATAGGCGGCTGGCTGCTTACAACGGAAGACGGTTCAGAGATGAAAGATCATATAAAAAACCTTCTGGCAGAATATCATTCCACTTATCCGATGCGCCCGGGGAAAAATGTGGCAGAGCTCATTAAAAGCCTGCCGGTACCAGAACAGGCAGGAACAAAATTTCTCCAGTATCTTGAAAAA
>PWLM01000222.1 GCA_003560495.1 Bacillus sp. (in: firmicutes)
CTCCTTTATGAAAGAAAAGACGGAATCAACACGTTTTTAGAAGAGAAACCTTCTTTTTATTTTCCTGCTGGAGCTGCAGCAGGCGACTCCGAGGCGATAAAAGACGAGCTGAAGATCCATTTCTTCCGAGCCTGGAGAGGAAGAAATTAGCTGAGGCCGGCCCGCCCGGAAAGCGTCCTGAGGAGGCGAAAGCAGGAAATTGCATAGACATGTATTAAAAACACTTTATAAACAGCCTGAAAACAGCCCGGAATAAATCCCGGACTGCTTCATTTAATTAGCTACAATATTAACGAGTCTGCCTGGTACGGCGATGACCTTTCGAATTGTTTTTCCTTCCACGCTTTCTTTTACCTGCTCATTGTTAAGCGCAGTTTCTTCCATATCTTCCTTGGAAGCTTCCTTGGCAATATTCATTTTTGAACGGACCTTGCCGTTCACCTGAATAACAATTTCAACTTCATCTTCCGTAAGCCAGGCTTCATCGTACACCGGCCAAGTCGCGTAAGCAATCGACGCTTCATGTCCGAGCTTGCTCCACAGCTCTTCACTTACGTGTGGGGCCACCGGGGCCAAAAGCTTCAAAAATCCTTCAAGATGGCTGCGGGAAAGTTTTTCCTGCTTGTAGGCTTCGTTTACGAATACCATCAGCTGGGAAATTCCCGTGTTAAAACGCAGCGCTTCAAAATCGTCGGTAACTTTCTTGACCGTCTGGTGATATGTGCGGGTCATCTGGTCAGTACCCTGGCCGTCAAACACAACCTCTTTCAACGCTCCGTCTTCATTCACCATCATGCGCCAAACCCGGTCAAGAAAACGCCGCGCACCGTCCAGTCCGTTTTCACTCCAGGCGATAGACGCATCGAGTGGTCCCATGAACATTTCGTACAGGCGGAGCGTGTCTGCTCCATGGGTCTTCATGATGTCATCAGGGTTCACAACATTCCCTTTCGACTTACTCATCTTTTCGTTGTTTTCTCCAAGAATCATTCCCTGGTTATAAAGCTTCTGAAAAGGCTCTTTCGTCGATACAACACCAATATCGTAAAGCACTTTGTGCCAGAAACGGGCATACAGCAGGTGCAGCACAGCGTGCTCAGCCCCACCGATATAAATATCCACCGGAAGCCAGTCTTTCAGCTTTTGGGGATCCGCGAGCTCCTTGTCGTTATGAGGATCGATATACCGCAGATAGTACCAGCAGCTGCCTGCCCACTGCGGCATCGTATTCGTTTCACGGCGTCCTTTCATACCGGTTTCCGGATCAGTCACTGTGAGCCATTCTTCGTTATTGGCAAGTGGGGATTCGCCAGTCCCGGACGGCTTGAATTCTTCCATTTCCGGCAGCGTCAGCGGCAGTTCTTCTTCTGGAAGAGGCTGCATTGTTCCATCTTCCCAGTGGATGACCGGGATCGGCTCCCCCCAGTAGCGCTGACGGCTGAAAAGCCAGTCCCGAAGCCGGTAAGTGATCTGACGCTTCCCTTTACCGTTTTTCTCCAGCCAGTCGCACATGGCAGTAATTGCTTCTTCATTGTTCATGCCGTTTAAAAAACCGGAGTTAACGTGTGGTCCATCCCCGCTGTAAGCATCCTGGCTGAGGTCTCCCCCGGAAACGACTTCTACAATCGGCAGGCCGAATGTCTTGGCAAATTCATAGTCGCGCTCATCGTGTCCAGGAACAGCCATAATCGCTCCTGTACCGTAGCTGGCAAGCACGTAGTCCGCAATCCATACCGGAACTTCTTCCCCGGTTACTGGATGGACAGCCCATCCGCCGGTAAACACTCCGGTTTTTTCTTTCGAAAGCTCCGTCCGCTCCAGATCGCTCTTCGTCGCTACCTGCGTACGGTATGTTTCTACTGCTTCCTTCTTCTCCTCAGAGGTCACTTTATCCACCAGGCTGTGTTCTGGTGCAAGTACGAGATAGGAAGCTCCGTAAAGCGTATCCGGCCGCGTCGTAAAGACAGTAATTTCTTCGCCTGTACCTTTTAGTTCAAACGAAACGTCCGCCCCTTCCGAACGGCCGATCCAGTTACGCTGCATATCCTTGATGGATTCCGGCCAGTCGAGTTCCTCAAGATCTTCCAGAAGCCGGTCGGCGTAAGCAGTGATTTTGAGCATCCACTGCTTCATCGGACGGCGTTCCACCGGGTGTCCTCCCCGTTCACTGACGCCATCAATGACTTCCTCATTGGCAAGCACTGTCCCAAGAGCCGGGCACCAGTTAACAGCCACTTCATCAACGTACGCAAGCCCTTCGTTATACAGCTGGATGAAAATCCACTGGGTCCACTTGTAATAGCTTTCGTCTGTCGTATTGATTTCCCGGTCCCAGTCGTAGGAAAAACCAAGTGCTTTAATCTGACGGCGGAAGTTATTAATGTTTGTTTCCGTGAATTCCCGCGGATGCTTGCCGGTATCAAGTGCATATTGTTCCGCCGGAAGTCCGAACGCATCCCATCCCATCGGATGAAGCACGTTATATCCCTGCATCCGCTTCATGCGGGAAAGAATATCAGTTGCGGTATATCCTTCCGGATGTCCGACGTGAAGCCCGGACCCGGATGGATAAGGAAACATATCCAGTGCATAAAATTTTTCCCGTGACGGATCTTCTTTTGTTTTAAAGGTTTTATTTTCTTCCCAGTATTTCTGCCATTTTGTTTCAATTTTCTGATGATAAAAAGCCAAAACAAACTACCCCCTGTTCAGTTTATGTAAATAAAAAAACCCCACACCCCAACAAACGTTGGGACGAGAGGTCGGATTCCTTCCCGCGGTACCACCCACGATTAGCACCAGTAAAAGCAAGGTGCCCACTTAGGACCGGTAACGTCGGCAGTACGGCGTATTAACGCAACTCCGAGGTAAGTTCACAGCATCGTGACGTTAACTTTCAGCCGGGGTTAACTCTCTGTCAGACACTTATGCTGCTACTAATCCTCTTCTTTGTCATTGATTTTCTTTAGGCATGTATCGTAATTATTGTATGCACCGGACAGCTGCATGTCAAGCACTCCGGGAAAAGTCCATCTGTGGTACCCCGCGGTCGAAAATTTTTGTCATAATAAAGGGAATAATAAACAACAGAACAATAGTATAAAACAATACCTGCATACCAAAAACATCAGCCATCATTCCTCCGAATAGCGGACCGACCATTCTTCCACCTGTAGCAATGCTGTTCACAATTCCCTGATAAAAACCGGCTTTTCCTTCCGGAGCCAGCTTGTGCGCGATCGTCGGCACCGCGGGCCATACGAACATTTCACCAATGGTGAGGATAATCATTGCTGCTGCGAACCAGGCGAAGGTTTCCGATTGGGAGAGGACGGTAAACGCACCGGCAAATACAGCTGTACCGGTATAAATCTGTGCCTTTAACGTTCTCACCCAGCGGTTGATAAACAGCCGGATAAGCGGCTGGCAGAATACAATCATTGCCCCGTTGATCGTCCAGAGAAGACTGTAATAGGAAAGAGGGATACCGAGCTCCTGCGTGTAAGCTGCTATAGTCGATGCCCACTGGGCGTAGGCAATCCAGCTGATTAAAAACCCTGCACAGAGAAGTCCGAGTGCTGTAAACCGCCGACGGTGCTCTTTTTTCTCTTCGGTACTTTTCACAGGTTCCAGCGGCCCGGCCCCGCCGTATCCCTGAAGATTCCGGAAATAAAAAAGAGCGAGAAAAAAGAAAGCTGTATACATCAGACCGTTTCCGATAAATACATAGTCAAACCGGAACCCTGCGAGCAGTCCCCCCGAAGCAGCTCCGACAGCCACTCCGACATTCTGTGAAACGTACATGGCGTTAAACGGCCGCCGCCCGCCTTCCGGCCAGACCGATCCTGCGAGCGCGTACATGCACGGAATCATCATCCCTCCTCCAAATCCAAGAGCAATAAGGCAGAGAACATAAGCCGTAAACGATTCATGCAGGGCGGCGAGGGTGAAGGCACTCGCCATCGCAATGATGACACCCGACATAATTGTGCGGAAACCTCCTATTAAATCAAACAGTCTTCCACCCAGCAGGTTACCTGCGACACCAGCAAGTGCATTTATCGTGAGAACCGCCCCTGCTGCTGTCAGCGACCGTCCGAGTTCCTGTGAAATATAAATAGTGTTCAGAGGCCAGAGAAACGATGCCCCTGTAATATTAATTGTCATACCGATAACGAGAATCCAGACCGCCCTGGGCATATGAGTCCCCCTTTATGTATTTCGGTTTCCAAAACAAATAGTACCCGATGCGAAGTCTTCCGGCAACCATTTCTCTCCAGCTCTGCTCATGGTACGATAAAACTTAGATAAAATTATGTGTTCTGAAGAAAGGAAGATTCTTTTATGATAGATCTGCGAAGTGACACCGTTACAAAACCGGATGATATTATGCGCCGGCTGATGGCAGAAGCCGATGTCGGTGATGATGTGTTCAGAGAAGACCCTAGTGTAAACGAGCTGGAAAATTATGCTGCCCGCCTGCTCGGTAAAGAAGCGGCTCTGTTTACAACAAGCGGTACACAGGGCAATCAGGCAGCTCTTCTTACCCACTGCCGCCCTGGCCAGGAAGTTATCATGGATGACGAAGCTCACGTTTTCGTTTACGAAGGAGCCGCTATCTCCGCTTTTGCCGGTCTGCAGTCACGTACCCTCCCCCACCGGAACGGCGTTATTAATATGGAAACCTTGAAAGCGGCCATTCGTCCGGAAGATGTGCACTACCCGGAAACCGGACTGATCTGGCTGGAAAATACACATAACCGCGGAGGCGGCGCTGTTCTTCCACTCGATTACCTGAAACAGGTAAAAGAAACGGCAGACGACTACGGCATCCCTGTCCACATGGACGGCGCCCGCCTGTTTAACGCAGCGGAAGCCCTCCAGCTGGAAGCTTCAGACATTGCATCGTTT
Organism: Bacillus sp. (in: firmicutes); assembly: GCA_003560495.1. GTDB lineage: Bacteria > Bacillota > Bacilli > Bacillales > Salisediminibacteriaceae > Alkalicoccus. The sequence goes on from PWLM01000222.1 coordinate 4,912, forward strand.
GCAGACAGCGTGCAGTTCTGTCTTTCTAAGGGACTTGGGGCCCCTGTCGGCTCTGTTCTTGCCGGCAGCAGCGAATTTATCCGTACCGCAAGAAAAAAACGCAAAATGCTCGGCGGCGGTATGCGGCAGGCCGGAGTTATCGCCGCTCCCGGACTTTATGCGCTTCAGGAGCGCAGGGCTCGTCTGAAAGAAGACCATCTCCACGCCCGCCGCCTGGCTGAAGCCATTCATCAATATACGGACCTGACTATCCGTCACTCTGTTGAAACGAATATAATCGTCGCTGATACTGATACTTCAGCCCGCTCCGCCGCCGAATGGGTGGACCTCCTTGCGGCAGAAGGGACTGCCATTATTCAATACAAACCAAAGGCTCTTCGTTTTACGACAAACGCCGACGTCAGTTATGAAGACATTGAAAAAGTAATCAGCATTCTCCGCGGGCTTCAGGGAAAGGAAAAAGTCTAAATGGATAACATGCCTGCCCACTTCGGAGAAAAACGCTATTATTCCTGGAACCGTGAACTGAAAGAGTATTTCGGGGAGAAAATCATGAAAATACCGATTGACGGCGGCTTTGACTGTCCAAACCGGGACGGAACAGTGGCCCACGGCGGCTGCACATTCTGCAGTGTCCGGGGCTCCGGAGATTTTGCCGGAAGGCGCGCCGATGATCTTGTGACCCAGTTCCACGATGTAAAAGACCGGATGCACCGAAAATGGAAAAATGCTAAATACATCGGCTATTTTCAGGCGTATACGAATACGTACGCCCCTGTGGAAGAACTGCGGGAAAAGTTCGAGGTCATTCTCGCCCAGGAAGGGGTCGTCGGCTTGTCCATCGCCACGCGGCCTGACTGCCTTCCCGACGATGTCGTTGAATATCTTGCAGAACTGAATGAAAGAACCTACCTGTGGGTGGAACTCGGGCTTCAGACAGCGCATGATAACACAGGAGAACTGATCAACCGCGCCCACGATTTTGCCTGTTACGAAGAAGGAGTCCGAAAACTTCGCAGGCACGGCATCCGTGTGTGCAGCCATATTATTAACGGCCTGCCGCTTGAAGACCACCGTATGATGCTTCAGACTGCCGTGGAAGTCGCCCGGCTCGACGTCCAGGGCATTAAAATCCATCTGCTTCATCTGCTGAAAAAAACGGCGATGGTTAAACAGTACGAAAAAGGGCTCGTAGATTTAATGAAACTTGAGGATTATATACAAATCGTCTGTGATCAGCTGGAAATTCTTCCAACGGACATGTCTGTTCACCGTCTGACAGGAGACGGTCCCGCTGAACTGCTGATCGGACCGATGTGGAGCTCTCATAAGTGGAATGCTTTAAATGGTATTGACGAGGAGCTTAAGCGGCGGGGAAGCTGGCAGGGGAAATTTTATAAAACCGCTGCGAAGGAGGATATTTATGCTTCCAGGAATTCTTGAACAGGCACGGATGTTTTTAAAAGACGTCATACCGGAAGGCGGAACATCGGTGGATGCTACGTCTGGAAATGGGCACGACACGCTTTTTTTAACTGGCTGTACCGGACCAAAAGGAAAAGTATACAGCTTCGATATTCAGCAGCAGGCAGCCGATAACACTGCTTCCCGCCTGAAAAACGCCGGAGCTGAAGCAGAAATCATCGTCTCCGGCCATGAGAATGCCCTCCGCTATATTCAGGAAGAAGTGATCGATGCTGCTGTTTTTAACCTCGGATACCTTCCCGGGAGCGATAAAACGGTGACGACGACGCCGGAGACAACCATCAGGGCTTTGGAAGGATTCCTGGGCAAACTGAAAAAAGGCGGCCGGGCAGTGCTCGTCGTCTACCACGGGCATCCTGAAGGAAAATTGGAAAAAGACCATCTGATCACTTTTTCAGAATCCCTTCCCCAGAAAGAATTTCAGGTACTCCAGTACCAGTTTATCAACCAGAAAAATTCCCCTCCGTTTCTTTTGATTATTGAAAAGAAGTAACAAAAGGATCAGACCGGTGCTGCACCGGTCTTTTCTTTATGAAAAGTCTGCCTTGTAAATAAAACATAGATAAGAGGAACACCTTCGTTTCAATGGGGAGATTTTCCCGTCGGGCCGGTCTCAGCTCATTCCTTCCCAGGAGCATGGCTTCAAACAGCCGGCTTCGTTCATGCCTGCTGCAGCTTCCAATGAAATGCGAGGTTCTTTTCTCTGGACGGTTCAGAAAGACTGCTTGTGAAGCAGAAGTCTTGTCGTAATAAAGCCGGCTATATGAGCGAAAACCTCCTCCCGCTCCGGTTCATTAAATACTTCATGATACAGACCCGGCCACTCTTTATACGCTTTGTCGTTAACCTGCAGAGCATCAAACCATCTTCTTACAGCATTTTTATCAACGATACGGTCTTCGCCACCCTGCATGACACAGCACGGTATGTCAGGGAACTGAGGTGCTTTTTCGTGAGCATCACGAATAGCTTTTATCAGTTCGCTGTACCAGCGGGCACTAACGTGTTTCACGAGAAGATCATCCTGCTCATCCCTCTTCCTCATTTCCGGGCTCCGGGTTCCTGACCCCGGTTCCAGTCCGTTCGGAAACATTGTCCTGGGAGCGAAACGATTCAGTATTTTCACCGCTGAACGTTTCGTCCACGGCTGCTTATCAACCAGGCCGAAGCACGGGGAAGATTAAATGATCATATCAGGCATTTCCTTCTCCTGAAGTTTTTGCATAACCGAAGCTCCAATAAGACCGCCCATACTATGTGCCACAAGAATAACCGGTAGACCTTCTTTTTTTGCTTCTTCAAGCCACTGCCGTACCCTTTGGACGTATACTTGAAAAGAATCCACATGGCCTCTTGGTCCTGGAGTCGTACCCTGGCCGGGAAGATCCCCTATAAACACTTGTAATTGCATCTGTTGAAACTGCTTAATCAGCCATTCGTAGCGTGCATGGTACTCTCCTGCTCCGTGAATAATAACAACGGAGGCTTTAGGTGTTCCTTCCGCTTCCCGCTTCCACATATGCTCACCCCAACCTTTCGTTTTTCAAATGTGTTTAAGTTTTGTCTTTCTATATAAGCAGCTGTGTTTAAGTCTATCGTTGATAAATGCAGAAAACTCCGCTTCAGCTCTGCCGTGGAGAAGATTCCCGTGCAGGCTTCGCCCTAAACTACCATCTCCTTTTTCTACGGGCCCGTTTCCGCTTCGTTTTGATTTTTAAATACAGAAAGCCTGCTGGTTGAATCAAGAATGTTCAAAGGTAGAAACCAGAGCCAAGTTGATTTTTCAAGATGCCTGCGGAAAAAGAAAGCGGGAACACCCAGAGGATCAGTGCCGTTCGAAAATCCATTTTGGCGGACGTTTCTCCCGCCAAAATTAGTCGAGAACAAGCCCTCAAGTAAGCCCCGCTGAAAGTGCAGCAGTGTTATGTCCTCCTCTTAAACGAGCTATTTTCAAGGCAGCCATTTGTTTTAAAAATGTACTCAGGAAATTGGTTCACGTAAATTCCTTTTCCAGAGTCGCAATCTTCTGCTCCTTTCTGTAAAATTAATAACAAATTACAGGGAGGCTGATAAAATGATCCAATATCCTTATAAAGGAAAAGAACCAAAGATCGACAGCTCTGCTTATGTAGCAGAAAACGCTGTCGTTACCGGGGACGTTGAAATTCATAAAGAAGTAAGCATCTGGTACCATACAGTCATCCGTGGCGATGTGGCCCCCACGATCATTGAACAGGGGGTAAATATTCAGGACCAGAGTCTCCTTCATCAAAGTCCTGACCTCCCTCTCCATATTAAAGAAGGTGTAACTGTCGGTCATCAATGCATGCTGCACAGCTGTACGATCAATAAAGGAGCTTTAATCGGGATGGGGTCGACAGTTCTGGACGGAGCCGAAATTGGGGAGGAATCGTTTATCGGTGCCGGAAGTCTTGTCACTCCGGGCACTGTAATTCCGCCAAAAGTGCTTGCGCTCGGCCGGCCGGCACGGGTCGTACGTGACCTGACCGAAGAAGATTTCAAAGAAATGGAGCGGATCCGCCGCAGCTACATTGAAAAAGGACAGTATTATAAAACAATGCAGCAGTCAGAGGATTCCCACTGAATAGACGTACAAAAGCAGCCCCGTTTCGGCCTGGACCGAAACGGGGCTGCTTTTCTTTCTGACTCAACGGTTATTCACCTGCGAGCTGCAGAGCTTCTGCTTTAAGTGTTTCTGCCTTGTCGGTTTTTTCCCACGGAAGATCAATATCCGTGCGTCCAAAGTGACCGTAAGCCGCCGTCTGTTTGTAAATCGGCCGGCGGAGGTCCAGCATTTTGATGATTCCTGCCGGACGAAGATCAAAGTTATTGCGCACTACCTGTACGAAAACGTCTTCTGAGACTCTTCCTGTACCAAACGTATCAATCGCAATCGATACCGGCTGAGCGACACCGATAGCATACGCCAGCTGTACTTCACAACGTTCTGCCAGACCTGAAGCTACGATGTTTTTAGCCACATACCGTGCGGCATAAGCTGCCGAACGGTCCACTTTTGTGGCGTCTTTTCCTGAGAAAGCACCGCCGCCGTGGCGGGCATAGCCTCCGTACGTATCAACGATGATTTTTCGCCCGGTAAGTCCCGCATCCCCCTGCGGTCCACCTATAACGAAACGTCCGGTAGGGTTAATGAGGTATTTTGTTTCATCATCAAGCAGCTCTTCGGAAACAACCGGACGGATAACATGCTCCTTCAGATCCTTTTGAATCTGTTCCTGTTCAATTTCCGGGTGGTGCTGTGCTGAAATGACAATCGTATCCACACGCACCGGTTTCTGATCGTCATCGTATTCTACGGTTACCTGCACCTTGCCGTCCGGACGGAGATAATCAAGTATTCCTTCTTTACGAACCTGCATCAGCCGGCGCGCCAGTTTATGCGATAGCGAAATTGGCAGCGGCATAAGTTCCGGAGTCTGGTTATCGGCATACCCGAACATCAGCCCCTGATCTCCGGCACCGATGGCTTCAATTTCGTCATCCGACATTTGTCCTTCCCTTGCTTCCAGCGCCTGATCCACGCCCTGGGCAATATCTGATGACTGTTCGTCGATGGACGTAAGCACTGCACACGTTTCATAATCAAATCCGTATTTTGCACGTACGTAGCCGATGTCCTTCAATGTTTCCCGGACGACTTTCGGAATATCAACATACGTAGTCGTGGAAATCTCCCCGGCGACAAGTACCAGACCGGTGTTAACGGACGTTTCGCAGGCTACCCTTGCATTTGGGTCTTTTTTAATAATTTCATCCAGTATGGAATCAGAAATTTGATCGCATATTTTATCAGGGTGACCTTCAGTTACAGATTCAGAAGTAAAAAGTCGAGTTCTACCTGCCATATGGCATCCTCCTCTAAAGAAATTACGGCACTCATTCTCCCATCCGTCTTCCTTAAGATGGTGGTGATCCGGCTTGTCTGCAGCATTTAAAACCTATGGCTGCAAATAAAAAACCTTCTCCCGGCGAGGAGAAGGTTTAACGTGTCCTTTCACCTCTTATCGGTCAAGACGCACCTGTCGTCTTGCAGGTTGGCACCGTTCATCCCTGGTTAACATGGATGATGGTTGCCGGGCTTCGTAGGGCCTGTCCCTCCGCCAGCTCGGGATAAGAGTATCCGCTTGTGAGAATACTACTGTAATTTGACCTCCATGTCAACTGTCCCGATCGAAAATGCAAAAGAATTTGCAGGGGTTCTTGATTTCCCCTTATAGTATGTTATAAATGTTATATATGACATACTATATACCGAAAGGCGGGAAGCGTGATGAGCATGATACATGATCACCTACAGATTGACCAACTATTAAAACAATCCACCGTCAGCCGGCAGCTGACAGTGCCTGAACTAGTGGAAACCGCAGTACGCAGGGAAGAAGGTGTCCTGACTTCTGATGGAGCTTTCCGGGCGACAACCGGCGCTTACACAGGACGCTCTCCTAAGGACCGCTTCATTGTGGAGGAATCCTCAGTTAAGGAAAACGTCGAATGGGGGGCTGTCAACCAGCCGATTACGACAGAAATCTTTGAAAGTCTCGAACAAAAGGTGCTTCAGTATCTATCCGGACGAAATCAGATATTTTCCCGCCGGGCCTATGCGGGTGCCGACAGCCGATGGCGCCTCCCCGTAGATATAATCAATGAGTTCGCCTGGCATCAGCTTTTTGCTCATCAGCTTTTTCTTCGTCCGGAAGAAATAGAAGGAGAAGCAGAAATGAAACCGTTTACGATTATATCTGCTCCAGGGTTCAAAGCAGTTCCTGAAGAAGACGGAACCAGGTCCGAGGCTTTTGTAATCATCTCTTTTGAAAAAAGAACGGTACTGATAGGCGGAACAGCCTATGCAGGAGAAATGAAAAAATCAATTTTCTCCATTATGAATTACCTTCTTCCCGAACAGCATGTCCTGCCTATGCACTGCTCTGCGAACGTAAGTGATGAGGGGGATTCTGCTCTGTTTTTCGGCCTTTCAGGCACGGGTAAAACGACGCTTTCCGCTTCAGATGACAGGCATCTGATAGGTGACGATGAACATGGATGGTCCAAAGATGGTATTTTTAATTTTGAAGGCGGGTGCTACGCGAAAGGTATCGGCCTGACACAGGAAAAAGAACCGGAAATTTTTCAGGCTATTAAATTTGGAACAGTGCTGGAAAACGTTGCTTTATATGAAGACCGCTCGCCGGATTATGAGAGCGATTTCTTTACAGAAAACACCCGCGCTGCCTACCCGTTGACATATATTCCTTCTGCAGCTCTTCCAAGCACTGCAGGACATCCGCAGGTGATTCTGTTTCTGACGGCCGATGCTACCGGTGTACTTCCCCCGATCAGCAGGCTGAACCGTTCCCAGGCTATGTATCATTTCCTTTCAGGCTACACGAGCAAGCTTGCTGGAACAGAACGTGGCATTACAGAACCTACTCCAGTGTTTTCTCCCTGCTTCGGTGCTCCGTTCCTGCCCCGGGATGCTTCTGTTTACGCTGAAATGCTCGGCAAAAAAATGGAAGAGCACGATACTGATGTTTATCTCGTGAATACAGGCTGGACCGGAGGAGCTTATGGAGTAGGAAAACGCATGGACCTCCGATTTACACGTGCTATGGTCAAGGCAGCCTTAAATGGAGATCTCGCCCATACTTCTACCATTACTGATGAAGCATTCGGCCTGCAAATCCCGGCAAGCTGTCCTGACGTCCCGCCGGAAGTTCTCCAGCCCCGTCTCATGTGGGACCGGGTCGATGACTACGAAGCCGCTGCCAAAGTACTTGCAGCCAAATTCCACACTAACTTTACACGCTTCAAAAATGTAACAGAGGATATCCTTCGTGGAGGTCCGGTTCTATAGCTCCAGCAAAAAGAGGCTCCGCAGAAAGGCGGAACCTCTTTTCAGTTTGTTGATTAAATGATCGATGAAGAATAGTTATTCCAGTTGTTGTATAAGCTCCGTCTCTTACCGAGTCTGCCGTGGCTGGTCTTCAGCTGTTTGGCCTGCGCCGCGCCTCCGTCGTTTCGGAGGGAAAACCATCCCTTTATCGAAGAAAACGGCTTGAAAAGAGAGGTTTTTCATAGCAGAAAACTATTTTTGATTTCCCTGCAGCAGCCGCAGGGACGACTCCTGGGCGATCCAGGACGAGCCGAAGATCCATTCCTTCCAGCCTGTGGATGGAAGGAATTAGCTGAGCCCGGCCCGCCCGGAAAGCGTCCAGGAAGGCGGAAGCAGGAACGCGTATATCTATACAAA
>PWLM01000012.1 GCA_003560495.1 Bacillus sp. (in: firmicutes)
CGCCCGTCCTCCAGCTCTTCCACGCTCGCGGCGGGAAACGTCCGCATACAGAAGTGGCATGCCGTTCCCTCGCCGTCTTCTGGAAGCTCTCCGCTGCTGCCTGAAGGGACGTGGGCAAGCCGCCTGCTTCGTAAAGAAGAACCGCCGCTCGTCAAATTAGCAGCGAGGGCTGCGGCGGCTTCCAGGTCGAACAGACGGGAAAGCTCCGCGAATCCGAAACGAAGAAAAGCAGCGTTCTGATCCGGATTTTCCTGAATCCAGTGAAGGTAGTCGTCGAGCAGATCAAAAATTTTCTGAAGATGCACGTGGATGCTTTCTGCAAGTCCCATCGGCGACGGGGAATCTTCGATGAAAAAGATCGACGTACTCCCCGCTTCCGTCCCTGACGTTTCGAGTGTCGGGAACGCCCGCTGCAGCGCGATTTCCATCCGGTCGTTCTTTCCGAAGAAACTTTCCGGCAGCTCTGTCGTCACTGCCAGGAACGGATGCGTATGAGGGTATAAAGTTTTCATCATTTCGTGCAGCACGAAAGCGAGCGTGAAGGCGGTTTTATAGGAAACGTCCGTGCCGGAGAGAATAATTTCTGTATATTTCCCCCGCTCAAACGGCCGCTCGACCGGCTCTTCCACCGGGTGGTACGACCCTCCCCCCTGAAGCTCCGCGTCCTTTGTAAACGCGAGGCATCCGGACGTCCGGACGGCAATCGGCCGCTCCCGGACTACTTTCGTTACCTTCACGCCCGGGCACTCCTCGGTCCGGAGCAGAACGCTCGTCTGCGCTTCGGATCCCCCAAGCCTTATATGCCGGTCGTGAATATATTCATAATCTTTTTTCTGGCCGGTGTAGCTGATGTCGATCATTTCCTCTGCTTTTCTGACAGCTTCGATCCGGTACTGTTCCCCGTGGAAAGAATGCGTCTGGCCCGGCAGATACTGCTGGTAAATACGCCCTTCCTCCACAAAGTCGAGAATTTCCCCTGTCTGGGTGCGGAGGCCGTACATTTTTTTGCGGAGCAGCGGGTATTCCCGGGCAAGCTTTTCTGTCAGACGGTAGCAGAACACGGTTTCAAATTCATGCATCTGTTCATTGAAACGGCGGTGTTTTCTTACCTGCAGACTTTCCATAATCGTCGTTTTGCTCCCGAAGGCTTCCCTCAGATGGTGATGCAGCCGGGAGATCGTCGTTCCGCCGGGAGACGTTTCAAACCGGGAAAGCATCGTTTTCACTTCCTCTTCCTCGACTTCACTGCTCAAAAGGCGGTCGAGAAGCGGCTTGATTCTACCGTACGGTGTAGCCGGCTGTTTTGCCGGAAGAGAAGCAACGGCACGCGGATCGTCCATATGGTAGTCAATGCTGTCCGCGAGATAGTCACGAAGCAGGTAAGGTGGGGAAATCACCTGTACAAAATTCGTAAGCACTCCGTTTCCTTTCCAGTAGCTTAACGTGTCCACGAGATTTTTTCTTTCATCCCGGACAAATAAAAATGAATGATCTTCTTTTGGCACTGTCCAGTACGGATCATACAGACGGACATGGTCTTTCATCCGGCGGATATCCCTGCCTTTCAGCCCGGCAGCTGCGAGCATCTGCTCATTTTCAATGAGCTCCTCGAAGCTTTCCCGTGTCGGCTGGTTTCCCTGATGAATAAATGCCATCGGGCCGGCGTGGTATTTCTGGGCGAAGGTGCCGAGGACCGCCTCCGCGTTCAGCGAGCGGTGGCTGAGTGCCGGAAAAAGAGCTTCCTGAAAGCTCGTGCTTCCTTCCATTTTCCAAACAAAATAAAAAAGCAGCGGACTCCGGGTACTCTGAATATAAAGATCTTTCGGACGGACGCGGAACGTCTGCCGCACAGCGCTTTCGATGCCTTCGTACCACTGGGAAAAAATCCAGTAGCGCGGTTTCTTCCTGAGCACGTCCTCCATAACTGAGGCAAAGCGCTGCAGGTCCAGGCTGTGAAAAGCAAGCAGCCGCTCTGTTTCCGGAAGTATAAACGTACCGTACTCGCTTCCGTGGGTTGTTTCGGCAAGAAAATCTGTCGTCCGCCGGTGGAAAAGCTGCTGGACAGGAATAATGAGAACGTGGGGCGAGCTGTTGTCCCGGTAGGCTTTATCAAACAGTTCGATTGACCATAAGTAGTCGACGGCCTCCCCGTCCTTAAATCCTTCCCGGAGCCAGTCCGCCGCTTTTTCGGCTGCCATTTCATCCTTTACTGCAAAGACAATTTTTTCGTGGTTCATTAACGTCGAAATGATCACCTGCATCATATACTTTTTTGCCTCGCCGTAAAGCGGCTCCTCTACGAGCAGGCTCGATCCGTCCATCATGGCACTGATCATGTCCATGTAGGCTTCCTCTGCCCCGCCCCGTGTTTTCTGCAGACGCTTCCGGATCAGGGCCATTCTCTTCCCGGTAAGCGTTTTTTCATCATCGAGCGGTGCAAAAGCTCTGCTCCGGTTCATCTGCTCCAGGCCGTTCAGCTCTTTCCAGCCGGAGGCGAGCACCCTGTCCTCCCACGTACTGCGGGAATCGTTGTAGAGAGCTTCGTAATTTTTTTTCATGCGGCTTTTGACGTCTTCGCCTTCTATCACAGCTTCCCTGTAAATCGGAGAATGGCCGCCGAGAAACCACGACACTTCCAGAAAAATCAACAGGGCCGCTGCCGGATACACCGGCAGGAAATCAATAAAGGCTGTGCGCCATTCAAACGGCACGAGAAAAATATAAAGAAGGAACAGCCCCATAGCGAGCACCGCCCCGTACCTCGCAAGAATCTGCGGGTACATCCATTCCGGTTTAAGCGTAATATCACGGTGGCCCCGCTCATAAAAGAAAGCGACCGTTTTTCCTCTGCCGGTCCCGGAAATCATCCGGTAGCGCCAGAAGGAAGGCAGGAGACGCAGTCCTTTGGAAATAAGTTCCTCCGTCCTGCCGGAAACAGCTGCAAACCGTCTTTTAAAAAATGAGGCGAGCCTGTCCTTCAAAACGTGCAGGAAGCGCATCGCCGTTTTCAGAACGAGAAAAAGAACGAGTATGAGCAGGTTGAATACGAGCGCTGCGTAAAATTCCAGCCCCGGAAAACGTTCGAAAAACGCATCGATAAACGGCAGCGACCCGAGCAGATCGAGGCGGACGACGGCCGCGCCGAAAAGGACGGCCGCAGCAGGAAAAACGAGCTGGCGGTACCGCTCCTCTTTTCTGTAGTTCATCTGATAAAGGAGCCAGACGAACAATACTGTTATAAGTATGCCTGAGACGATAATAAATATTTCCGTCATAGTTTATCCACCTGATCCTTATCAAAAGTCAGCCGTTGAAATACCGGAAGGCTGCCGGCCGGTACAGTGCGCTTCATTCTGCCGATCGTAATTTCCAGCTCCGCCCCGGCTTTTCTCTCTGTATCAAGGCAGCGGAAAGGAGAAAACGCCCTGTTTTCGATTTCATCCTTTTCCAGTGCGGGTTCCGGCGTGGAAGGCACTCTTTCCAATGAAGCCCGGTTTTCAAGAAGGGATCCCCGCAGATGTTCAAATCCGTTCAGCGCTTCTTTTGCTTTTCGGAGCTGAAAGCGGAGCAGCAGATTATGATGCTGGTGCTCTGACAGCTGCTTCTGCACTTCGCCGCGTATTTTCTGCAGTCGCTCCAGATAAAAGTAGCTGCTTAAATATCCGGACGTTTTGTCGTGGCGCTCCGCCTGCTCCCGCTCCAGCTTTTCCATTTCTCCTTCGATATCTTTCAGCGTGTCTTTTACCGGCCGGTCGAGGCGGCGGATACCGAGAACTGCAAGACCTGCGGCGGCGGCGGTCGTCAGTACCGGAAGTACCCATTCCGCCCACGTTTCCGGACCCGGGGCCCCGCTGATGCCCGCAAGAAGCGGACCGGTGATCCCGGCCCAGAGCAGCAGGCCTGTCCAGCCTGTTTTGGCAGCGGAAGGTCTCGCCCGCATTCTGTTTTCAAGCTGAAATCTTTTTTTGTCGGTAAATGCCCGCCACTGTTCAATTTCCTCTGCCGGCGGCGGTGTGTAGCGCTCCATTTCGATTTTCTGCTTTTCCTCCAGCTCCTGAAGTTCCTCCAGGTAGCTGTACAGACCGGTCGTCTCCGAACTCGGTACGAGCGGCTTACGGCTCGTTACTTTGATCGATTTCAGGCTTTCCTCGGCCTTGTCCTCCATCCCTTTTTCCCACTGCTGAAGCTGTTCTTCAAACTTTGCTTCCAGCCGGTCCAGCGCCCGTATATCCCGGGCTTCCAGGAGGCCGCTCGTTTCCATAAATTTGTTTTCTGTATCCGCCTTTTCCGCAGCGGCAACCGAAACGGCTTCCCGTGATTTTTCGTAACGGTGGGTGAAGGCTCCCCGTCCGGCAAGCAGGTCGGTTTCCATTTCTTTAATAACGTTTTTCAGGGAAGCTTCGTACGTCAGAAGCATTCTTTCAACCAGCTCATTATCCAGCTCACTGTCCAGCCGCTGTATTTCCCCTTCCGGCAGATACTTGATGAGCAGCGGACTTTCCACGGCGAGATGAATAAAAAAGATCGTCTCAAGCCACGAGGAAAAGCGCTGCTTTCTGGAATGCCGGGAAACTTCCCGGCGCAGAACGCGCATCCCTTCCAGCTCCGCCTTCCGGGAAATATGCTCCCTAAGGACGTATTCTGCAAGAAGTGACGGGCGGAAATGCTCAATATTTTCCTGGAGCGGCACGTCGGTTTCTTCTTCCATCCGCTGCTGAAACTCCTCGGCGAAGCTTTCCAGAGCAGCTGCCGGTCCGTTTGGATCCATGACGGAAATGACGCTGTTTCGTCTTCGTACCTCCTCCATCACTGCGGCGCGCTTTTCGTCTATCTTTTCGAGTGTCCGGCTGTGGGGAGTCTGCCGGATACCGGCTTTTGACAGCTCGAGCGGCTCTCCCCAGACGTCATCCAGCCGGCTCAGATCTTTGTCATTCCAGGAAGGAGGAGCTCCTTCCTCCTGAAGCTTTTCCGGTACGAATCCGTATTCATCGAGGGCGAGCATGCGCAGGGTTTTTAAGTCGTGCTCCCCGGGTTCTCCGTTTTTGTGAAGGTAGTCCAGCACGATCACGGTGACCGCCGACGGTCCGGCTTCTTTTGCCGAAAGCTTTTCCAGCACGTTCTTTTTCAAAGCAGCGAGCCGTGGAGCCAGCCGGGTCGCTTCGTCCAGCGGAGCTTCCATACTTTCTACGACGATAAGCTGCCACTCCTCTTCCCCGACGGCCTGGATCTCCTCCAGTATTTTCCGGCTGATCCAGCCGCTGTCCTCCCAGCTGTGAGCCGGGAGCACACTCAAACTTCCGCTCTCCTGGTGGTGATAGAAGAAAGGCTGGAACAACTTCCAGTCGGGATGGATATGTTTGTCTGTCAGTAAAATCGTTTTCATCCCGTCACCTCACTTTTTATACCGGATTGTCTGCGGCCTGTTTCAGCTGGCTGTTCCATTCAACGAAATCGCGGGATGAGCGGTCGGCTTCCTGGAAGTAAATGGACTCCTCCTTCAGACGGTCGATAAAGTGCTGCGCTTCGGCAAGCGCCGTGCCGCTGCGGTGGTCGCCGTACGATTGCAGGTAGTAGCTGCGCACTTCCTTGACGAACTGCTCCATTATTCTTCGTCCGCGCTCCTTCAGTACCGGATTGCTTTTATCGCCTTCCTCGTAACGGATGATCAGGTCGAGAATATTGGCCGTCTTCGGCTTATTGATATTTTCCATTTCCACGGCCCCGGTGTAGAATCCGTGCTCCGACACATCATCACTCTTTTTCCGGTCGAGTTTTTTCTTTTCCTCCGCCCGTTCGAGTATGCCTTCATAAATGTTCGGGTTGTAGGCGAGGGCTTCATGCATAACATGCGTTTCCTCCCCGGCTTTTTCTCCGGCTTTCGTAATAAGCGTCATCACTCCGGACGCTTCCTCAAAGATGAAGATGCGGCTTCTGTCGTCGTTCACCAGCTGGATCCAGCCGTACAGCACACCGTAAATAAAGGCTTTGTCGTTGTTTTCGGTGTCCCGCTCGACCTGCGTCGAATTGATGTCCGGCATGAACGTCTGCAGGTGCCAGTTTTTGTCGAGGTGCGGCGTCACCGTCGCCTCCCCGCGGTTCAGACGGTCGATACGGCGCTTGTACGCTTTATAGTAGGAACCGGCGTCCCGTCTGTACGTGTCCGACCCGGTGCCGCTTGAAAATTTGGCAAAATCCTCTACGGACAGTCCGTAGTAGGCGCGGTAGCAGACGATTTCCCGATGCGAAAAGGCGTCATCTGCAATATCCGAGCCGTCAAACAGCTCCTGGCTCATCTGTTCTCCGAGTTCTTTTTCCAGATCCGCATGCACACCCCAGAACATGAGCTCACGCGTCGTATCTGTTTTCGGTACATACGGATAGGCAAGAGCGTCGAGTGCGGCAATACGCGTTTTGATATGATGTTCCGGATCGAGTCCGAGCATGCCCGCCTCCGTGCGGAGAGCCTGCACGACCGACAGATCGAGACGGTCATGGTAGCGGTTTTCGAGCTCACTGCGGCAGTAGCCGAGAACGTGCTCCCGGAACAGCTTCTCGACGGAAATTTCCCGCACGCTGTCAGCGTAAAGCTGCTGGCGTCTCTCGCAGTACTGGTGGTAGTGGCTTAAGTAAATCTGCGAGCTGATATCGTCCGGAAGTCCTCCCGGATTCACCGAGCCGCGGATCGAGGTCCACATGTTTTCCAGCAGCTCTCTTTTGGCAAGGACAAATTCGTTTGTCGGATCGTTATCCGATTCAAACTTCACCGCCAGCTGCTCCAGCTCCAGCGTCAAGGAGCTTCTCGTATCCTTCAGGTTTTCAAAGAAACGCTCCCAGTCTTTGATCATTTCCTCGACTGCCTGCAGAATCGACGTCAAAACGAGTTCGGAAAGCTTCGCTGTTTTGTAGTCATCGAGCGCCATCTTCTGCTGCTCGGCCTTAAAAGAAAATTCATTTAAAAATTCTTTATACTGGTTTTTCATGACGCGCTTGAAAATATTCTGCTCCCGGGCCAGATCAAGGCGGCGCTCGGCGGACTCGACCGCTTTCGTTTCCGGAAGGTTGTAGATGCTGTCGTACTCTTCAATTTCCGATTTCAGGCTTTTTGTTCTATCCCGGAGTGCATTTGCCTCGTCGGTCAGGTTGTGCTTCATTTCATAAAGCATCGCCCGCAGAGCCACCGGATGCACCGGGTTGGTTTTACGGAGAACCCACGTGTTGAGACGGTAATCCTCTCCCGAAACGCTACCCGGCTTGTCGGCGTCCTCTTCAATAATGCCGTAGACGAGCGACGTACGGTATTCGGGAATTTTCTTTTCGATTTCCCGGTAGTAGTCATCGAGGTTGCCCTGCACCCGTCCTACTTCCCGGCGCGCCTGGTCCTTGATCTCCAATTCACCGCGGTTGACGCTGCAGATTGTATCGAAGTCGTTCAGGTTTTCATCGTTGTAGAGCGTTTCCTTAATCCGCTCCTGTACCGCCTCGACAAACTGTTCGGCTTTTGACGGCCCGACATGTCCGTCTTTACCGACGATGCGTGTCTGACGGAAAATATCGGTAAAAAACGGATGGGGGTTGTTCCCGTTCCCGAGATTTCTGAGATCCCAGCGGTAGCGCTCCCCCCGGTCCGGACGCTGGCGGCTGACGCCGCGGCGGAGATCCATTTCGTGCTGCTGGATTTCCTTGTCGTAAAGCGTATCGAGCTGCAGCCACGAGTCGTCCAGTCCTCCCGCCGCCCAGCGGAGACTGCAGTATTCCAGCACGGATTCGTACGGATAGCTCAGCCCCGCCGTTCCGGCACCGCAGAAGCGGCCTTTTCCTTCCGAGTTGATCATTTCGAGTATCTGGTTGTCCTCCTGGGAAAAGTGCTTCGAAGAAATCGGGCTGAACAGCTGCAGATAAATCGTCTGCGAAATCTGGCGCAGATATTCTTTCACGGACGGCAGGTTCTTACCGTTCGTATTTTCGTAGTCGTACAGGAAGCAGAACTCGTACGGCATTTCTTCCCGCGTCACCGCATGCGACGCGCGCCCCTGCAGATCCTCCTGACCCGGACGGAATTCCAGCTCGATGTTGACGCCGGTGTCGGACGCGGCGTCCCCGAGGGCACTCTGCGTGATTGCATTCAGCTCCTTAACAGCTGCGTAGCCGTTTGCACGCACCGAATCCCACTCGCGGTGGTCGAGCGTGTTTGTTTCCACGAGCACGTCCGGAAGCAGAAAAGCCCCGCGGATGAGGACGCTCGACTGGTTGAACTTGGTTGCGAGAAGCCAGCGCAGATACATCGCCACCTGCAGATAGATGCCTGAGCCCGTGCCGCCGACGAGCGACGTAATAATAATGACGCGCACGCCGTAGATCATCCGGTCGCTGTTCACCGGAAAAATCGCCCGGATGCTTTCTTCAAGATCCGTAAACTTTTTATCTTCCATCGCTGCCTGAAACGCGAGGCGGCTGACGGAGCGGATCTGTCCCGCCCCTTCCGTCATCGTCTTTTTATCGAGGAAGCGGTTTTCCGGAAACCACTTTTTGAGCGACGGCTTTTCGTGCAGGTATTCCCCGACGGATTTACGCGTGCTCGTCTGCGTCATGTGGCCGGTCAGGTGGTCCATCTGGCGGATCGTGTTCACATCCGTATCAAATCCGTGAATCGCAACGTTTTCCCTGCTCTTTTCGGGAATTTTCCCGTAAATCTCGTTAACGACGCTGCTTCCGATACCGCCTAGCCCTACTAAAATCGTTGGCACTGCATTTCCCATATTATGACCCCTCTCAAATTATCTTGTGAATCGGTACGTAGTGCGTGATGATCCGGATTCCATCGTGATCGTTGTGTTCGTCGCAATCGGCACGTCCTGCTTTCCCGCCTGCTTTTTCAGCGGCCGGTTCCGGATCTGAAGCTCCGGATCCTGGCTGTTTTTAGCAAGCATCACCTGTCCTTTCATTTTGGAGGCGATGAACGTCAGGCCGGAAATGTTTTTCTTTTCCGGTACGTACGGTACGAGCCATCTCGACAGTGCCGGCGTTTTGAAATTGTACGTATTGGCCTGCGGCTTTCCTTTTATGCCGTGGCGGATACGCTGCTCCTCCACGACCATCCGGAAGCTGTTGTGCTCAAAGCGCGGCTTTCTCAGCAGCCCGAAAATGTAAATAAGCAGCAGGAGCAGAACAAGTATCCAGAGAATAAACGGCAGGTATTTTTCCACAAACGGAATGTCCACGACGTTAACAGTCTCAACAGCTGCTGCCTCTTCTCCTTCGTAGGATCCCGGAAGCGTCAGCGTTACTTCATGCTCCCCGGTCGACTGCAGGGCAGTGATCCCCGGCTCCTTCGGCGTAAGGACAACCGCTGAGCCTTCCTGCGAAATATCAAAGCTGATACTGCCGTTTTCGACGTCGACTGCCGCCCCGTCGATCATCCCGGCAAGTTCTTCTTCGTCCACCGGGGTGCCGTCGGCGAGGACGGTAAAGACGAGTTCATGATCCTCCTCCCATTCGTCGAGCGGATATTCCCACGGTTCGTGCTCCGCTGAAAGCTCGAGTGTGCGCTCCGGCACACCGGACACCGCCGCTTCTTTTTCCCCCTGGTAAAAGCCGGGGATATATCCTTCCACGACGGCTGTCTGTTCTTCTTCCGGCATGACGAACGGTGCGGTAAACATCTGAAGTTCTTCATCCCACGCAAGTTCCATCGTGTCTTCGCCGAGACGGGTCTGAACTTCCACTGATGCTGCTTCCTCCGCTGGAAAAACAATCGGCTCCTCGCCTTCACCGCGCTCCGTAAACTGCACGAGAAGCTGCATATCCGACCCGTAGTAATACTCGCTTTCATCGGGGGAAAGCTCCCCGTTCTCCACCCGCTGATAGGAAATATCCATATCGATCGCCGGTTCAGCGATAAACTGGTAATCGTCCACGTCCGCTTCCTCCGCAAACGTGATCGTGTACGTGCCGGCCGGCACCGCCCGGTTTTCGCCGGCGCCGATGTGGGAGACTGCTCCGTAAATCGTGCCCCGGAGCTCCTCTTCATCGTACGGGGTCTCCATCTGGAACGGTCCGCTGTCCTGTCCGGAGACGCTTTCTCCTTCAATGACGACGTCCGTAATTTCCTGGGTCGTGTCTTCCTCCATGTTCTGCTCGATCACAGTAATTCTCTCCAGTGGATACGGCGAGCTCAGCGTGATCTCTGTACCGGAAGCCGTGATGTCAAGCAGGTCGGAAGCCTCCTCCACGTTTTCATCCCGGTTGGTGATCAGTGCCGCTGTTTCGTTGACGCGTTCGATGATCTCTTCCTCGGTTTCCGCCCGCAGGTGACGGCCGGCAAGCGTTTCGTTCCAGATTTCCTCGGTAAAACGCTGCATGTCCTCTTCCTCGCGTCCCGCTAGAAACGATTCCATCGTAATGAATACGGAACGGAAGGCCGCCTCCTGTTCCTCAACGTTTTCCTTAAAAGAAGCGAACATGTCATACGCCCCGCTGTAGGCCGTTTCCAGTTCGTCCGGTTCCTGCAGCGAGCTGTCCAGTTCGTTGAACGCCCCGTCCATGACAATAAGGAACCAGTATTCCTTGTCCGGGTTTTCCGTCATCGCCTGTTCGATCCGGGAAAACGATGTTTCCACTGTTTCCAGAGGCGTGTTCCCCCGGTCCTCCCAGTTCATGATGCTGCGGATTTCCTCCTGTCTGTCCCCGTAACCTAAGGAAATATCGTGAAACGTTCCCGGGTCGCTCATCCGGACGACATTCAGTTCATCTTCCTCCCCGAGCAGGGCGGTCAGGCTCTGCAGGGCGTAGTTGGCGAGCTTCCAGTTGTCGCTCGGCTGCTGCCCTCCCTGTTCCTCTTCCTCCGTTTCCTCATCCTCGGTTACGTACCACATGCTGCCGGAATCATCGTAAATAAGAACGACGTGGCGTCCGTCCGTTGTGGAAGCGCCGGCAGTTGCTGCGTGGAAAGAAAGGAAAAAAAGCAGAAGCAGCAGGACGGAAATAGCTGTTTTTTTCATCGGTACCCCCCATCTGTCAAACATGTTTTCTGACAGGAATTGGCTTTCTGAACTAATTGATGCATAACGTGGATTCAGCAACTTCCTTCAGCACCTCATCCGTCAGCTCTTCCACTGTTTTTCCTTCCATGACGGAGACATATTCCACAAACGATCGGCTGTCCGGCCCGCTGCGGATCTGTTCATACAGGGCGGCCGCTGCCTCCCGCTGGCCGCTTTCCGGCTGCAGCCGTGCTTTTTCCGCCCGCATACCGAGTTCCACCATTTTCAGCGTCATCTGCTGGAGAGGGAGCTCCCGGCAGACTGCGATCCCTTCGTCGAGTGCCGCCGCGGCCGTTTTTTTCCGGCCGTTTTCCGCGGCGTATCTTGCCTGAAACCAGTAAATAAACGGCAGCGGATGAGTAAAGTTATAGTGCTTGTGCAGGTTTTCCACCGTGATATGGGCTTCATGGAGCGCCCGGTACATCGTATCCGCGAGCGCTTCGTCTCCCCCGGTTTTGGCGGCAGCCATCGTTTTAAAATAGCCGTAATATTTAAAGATGACTTTTGCCGGCTCCTGCTCTTTCAGCCGGGCGAGGCATGCTGCAGGACCCGACTCTTCAGGATCCAGCCCGCACGCCTGTATAAGAAAGAAAAGCGAATCCCGGTGCTTTCCTCCTTCCGACAGGGCGTGCGACTTGTACAAGTACTGCCGCTGCCGGTCTCCGGCGCCGGTAAAGTGGGTAAGCGCCCGGTCAAAGTCATCGAGTGCCTGCTTCAGCCGTTCCGGTTCCCTGCGGATAAGCATCGTATACCCCTGGCCCCGGCTTCCGTAGGCATGCCCGAGATATTCATACCTCGCCCCGCTTAAATCGCGTTCGTCTTCCACCATATCGATCATTTCCAGCATGTCTTCTAAAATCCGGATGCCTCCAGTCAGCTCCCCGATCGAGGCATGCACGCGCATTCTGTTTTTCTCAAACATACCGCGGCGGATTTTATGACGGTGAAAATACCGGAGCTTAACCATAATGTCCTCAACGAATGGAAGCTGCTCTGCAACGAGCCGGTCCTGGACAGCCGCAGCGAGATTTCCTTCATGGGTATATACCGCATACAGCTGCAGCATGATTTCGAGCTTAAATTCCGGTGCGGCGGCCCCGGCTTCGTCCAATAAAGGGAACAAGTTATCCTGCATGTCCTCAAGCATCGTCCGTACACCGGTAAAGTCGCGTTCGATCTGCATCATCGTCTCCACGTTGTCCGTTATGCGGCGGAGCTGGACTTTTCTGCTGTGGGCGTCGAGAGAAGTCATCTGCCTTACGGCTGTCCGGAGAAACGAATCCCGCTCCTTTATTTCCAGCCCGGTGTACAAATGAAACAGCGCTTCCCCGAAATTTCCTTCTGCGAGCCGGTGCTGCATTTCCCGCTCCTCCGTATTTTCGAAAAAAGAAAATACCCGAGCGTGCTCGTACAATTGACGAATCTTTTCTTTCTGCGGTTGAGAAAACTTGCCGGACGTGCGGGTTAAATATGTATTGCATACAGCATCGGCGAGCATGAGGCGCCGGCTCGTCCGCGCATCATCGAATGCAATCGAGTAGTTCCAGCGGTTCTGCCGGGAGAGCGCCTTTCTTGCGAGAGCGAGAATCACCCG
>PWLM01000064.1 GCA_003560495.1 Bacillus sp. (in: firmicutes)
CCTCCTCAAGTCTGCTTTCGACGTTTACCGGTACTTTCTGCTGTAATTCGCCGAGCAGCTCCTCCATTCCTTCTTTAAGCGACTTTCCTTTTAGTGCCGCCGGCCTAAGGTGCAGCAGAAGCGCCCGCATTTCCAGCTGGGACTGATTGATCATCTTTTCCACGAGCTGAAATTGTTCCCTCGCCCGGTTGTCCGTTTCTGTTTCGTTAATCGCTGCGGTGAGCATGGACGCTGCAAACAGCTGCTGACTGACAGAGTCGTGCAGCTCCCGTGCAAGCCTCGTCCGTTCCTGAAGCACTACTTCGTGAAGACTTTTTTCCCGTTCTGCTGCTTTTTCGGTCGTAATCTGCCGGAGCCGCTGTGTCTGCCGGAACGTTTTTTCCTGCAGTTCGTACAGTTTTCTTATATGTTCCTCTTCTTTATCCGAAGGAGGTTCCAGCTGCATCTGCAGTGCCTGCTCTGTTTTTTCGTCCAAAAAGGTGCGGTAGTGCTTCCACTGGGAATGAATAAGAAGACCGGAGAGCAGGATGACGGAAAGTAAAATTCCTGCGGTCAGCAGTACGTACGGCACTCCGAAAAAGCTTTCCTCCAGCAGCACAGCACGCCATACCGGCGGAAAGAGGACGAGTGTAGCAGCTGCTCCGGAGGCTGTCAGAAGACTGACATACAGTGCGGTTCTGCCTGGTACTGTCATACGCGCTTCACCTCCACGTCCCCGGAAAGCATGGAAATGATAATTTTGACGCGTGCTTTCGCTGCTTCGTAGCCTTCTGTTTCGTAACTGATCGTTTCATTCATTAATTTTTCTTTTTCCTCGAAGATCGACGCCGTGCCGTAAAACGTACTGTGATGAAACTGCACTTCCAGATCGTATGGGACGAGAACGGTAATTTTCCCAAAAAGATGTCGTATCGAAACAACCGCTGTATCGTGAATGACCGTATTGCTTAAATCGATTGTCTTGCTTCCGAAGCCTGACTGGACGTGAATATCACGCCACTGGTACGGTCCCTGGGGCGTGACCTGCCGGCCGGCGAACCGGTGCTTAAAAAGCGTGTCTTTTTTCTGGAGGCTGCTTTCTTCTGCCATCCGGTCATCCGGACGGATCCACTCCTCCTCTTTATCCTGCTTCCGGTACTCAAGAAAAAGGAGTACAAGCACTGCCACGACAAAAAACTGGAAAGCAAACAGGCTCAGCGTCTGGGCAAGCAGGCCGACGATCCCAATCCAGCAGATAATTTTACCGAATGTTGTATCGTACTGTTTCCAGCCGATATAGGCCATGAGGCCGAGAATGACAATACCGGGAAGCATTTCCCCGCCGCGGCCGAGCAGTTCCAGTACAAAAAAGAGGAAAGTAAGAAAGATGACGGTGTTCAGCCGCTTTGTTGGTATATTCCGCATCATTTCACCCTCCCCCTTCCCGCTCGTTTTTTTCAGTGTACCATTTCTTTCCTGTGGAAAGAACGTTCACTTCCCTTGTGCTATGTAAGAGATGCCGCCGAAGAATGGCTCTATGGCGGCCGTGTCTTTATTTATTCGCTGCCTTGAAAATAAAAAAATGAACGTCCGCTTTCGCTTCCACGGAGAGGCTTTCCGAGCGGCCCGGCCTCAGCTAATTCCATCCTTCTGAACGGATCTTCGGCTCGGCCTTTATCGCTCAGGAGTCCCTCCATGTACACTACAGCTTCCGGTAAAACGAATGATAGAGAAGGCTGTTTTCATCCATCATGGGGCAACAATTTTGCATAAGTGCCTCTGTTAAAGACCTGTGCTATTTTTGAAAGTTGGCTGCGGCTCTTTACACCTGCCGCAGGCGTCTCGAAAAATCCCATTGACTCTTGTTTTATGGAATAAAGAACATCCTTCTATGAAAAACGAAACTGTTTACGCTGTGTAACGAAGACGGGGACACCCGGAGGATCAGCGCCGTTCGAGAATCCATTTTGGCGGACGGTTTTCCCGCCAAAATTAGTCGAGAACAAGCCCTCGGGTAAGCCCCGCTGAGAGTGCAGCGCTATTTCCACCTCATAAACGAACTGTTTTCAAGGCAGCCTATTTTTCAAGAAAATCGGCTGGATCCTTTTTCGGGGCATGACGCTTTTCAAGCAGCAGAAGCTGCCGCTCCATGTCGTTCATATCCCCCTTCTCTTCCGGCACCTGCTCTGCTGGTTTTTCCTCCGGGCGGGTTTTCATCGCACTCATTTCCCTCCGGAGAGCGGCGGCTTCCTCCCTCCGCTCTGCTTCCAGCTGATCCAGTTCCATATTACGGAGTTCGTGCTTCAGCTCCTGAAAGGCATCCTCCAGTTCCCGCTGCTGTGCTTCCGCGTCCTTAATCATTTTCGCGAGCCGTTCGCCGCGCATTTCATACGCTGCAATTTCTTTTTCAGCGTAGGCGGCAAGTACGTCCTCCCCTTCTTCTCTCGCAAGATGAAGCTGCCGGCGCCGGGAAGCCAGTGTAACGTCCACTTCATCCTTTTCTTTTTCAAGCGTGCGGATCAGCTGCTTCTGTCCGTGAAGTTTTTTCTCCAGTTTCTCCGTTCTGCTTTTTTTAGCTGTAAACGTATCCGCCACGGCTTTTGATACGGAGCTGTCACCGGTCAGTTTCTCCCAGTCCTGCTTCATCGTTTCTTTCATTCGTTCCCATACGTTGTTCATGATATTTCGGCCCCTTTCGTTTGATCATCCTGCCAGCTGCGGTACAGCACATACAAAAAGTACAGGGCAAGCACACCGATAATGGCTGTGACGTTCGAGATCGTCATACTGAGGACAATCAGCCCGGCAATCACCCAGCCCACTTTTGCGGCGGTGGACTCTGCTTTGGCAAACTGTCTGTAAATCACATACAGCAGCCACGCGCCGACCGCAAACAAAATCATTGGTCCGAGGTTGGCAAGTACAACGATGACCGCGATAATAATACCGAGAAATAATAGAAATTTCATTTCGTTTCCTCCTCTGCTTTTCTATATCTTTATTCTACGCCGTGCCGTGCTTCTGCGTAATGAGCCGCCGCCGTATTTTCTATTAGGTCTGGAGGCGTAGCCGCTGTCGGGCGTTTGACCGGACTAAGGATAAGGTAAAGAACAGGAAAGGGTGGTGACGGCTCATGGAACTAATTTTCCTTCTCCTGCTCGCTTTCGCCGCTGCTGCCTTTTGGGTCATTGGCCTGATACTTCCATACCGGCACGCAGAAGACGGATATGCCCCGGAGAAAAAGCTTTAC
>PWLM01000126.1 GCA_003560495.1 Bacillus sp. (in: firmicutes)
CTGATTCCGGATATGCTTTGGAGCCTCGTGTTTATCGGCTTTATCGGTGTCCTCCTATCCGTCATCGACATTCCGCTTATTTCTGCGATTCAGGCCAACACATCAGAAGCATACCTCGGCCGCGTCATGAGCATGCTTTCTTTCGCTGCGCTCGGCCTTGTACCGGTGAGCTACCTGCTCACATCGCTTCTGTTGTCTGCAGGGTTTACGATCGATACGATCATGATCGGAGGCGCTGTTCTTATGAGCCTGCAGGCACTCTTTGTCGTCGGCTTTGCCAAGTCACTCCGGGAAATAGACTAAAAAAGAGGCTGCAGTCAGCCTCTTTTTTGTTTCATTCATTTATAAAATTCCGACAGAAGAATCCCGTTCTTATTTAAAACCCTGCGCCGGGGTTCATTCCCGGCTTTTTTTCTTTCCACGGGCGATCTCTGTATCGAGGGCGTCGAGCTTCGGTTCCCAGAACGAGCGGAAGCGGCTGAGCCATTCTTCGACTTCCCGGAGCGCTGTGCCGTCAACGGAATAAATGCGGCGAGCTCCGTCAGCGCGTACGCTCGCGAAGCCGTTTTCCCGAAGAATCCGCAGGTGCTGGGAAACAGCCGCCTGGGTAATGCCAAACTCGTGTTGAATCACTTCCACGATATCCCCGGACCGCTGCTCGTTTTCTGCAAGCAGTTCGAGGATGCGGCGCCGGACCGGATCGCCAAGAACATCAAACGCCTGCATCCGTCAGTCCTCCTCCGTTTCCTCGCCCGTGTAGAACGCCGTTGTTCGTTCAGCGGCAGCGACGGCTCGATCCGGATCTTCTCCAGAGGCTTCCGCAGCTCTTCCCCAGTCCCTGCTCGCTCCCGCTATAAAAGTCTTTCCTTCTTCAGAAATCATTAAAGCTTCTCCCGCTGTGCGGTTAAAGTCCGTTTCTGTGAGATAAGCTTCGAGACCGAGCAGGCTCAGATCCCATCCGACACCAGCCGCTCCCGGCCCGAATTTTTCCCAGTGTTCATCGACCGGGCAGATATGCGAAAGCATCAGCCGGGCTTTTTCCCCCTCCCCGCTGATACGCACTTCAATCCAGCTTTTTTCACCGCCGAACTCCCACGTTGCGGCGAAAAACTGCGGCGGCTCACAGTCTGTGATTGTGCCTCCGGCGTTTCCTTCCACCTGGTACTTACCACCTGTCCTCAGCTCGCCGCTGACCGGGGCGAAAAAGCGTTCCAGCCGTTCCGGGTTCGTCACCGCATCCCATAGATCATCCGTTGTTGTATTATAGGCCCGTTCCAGGTTGACACTCTTCAGCTTCCCGTCTTTTTCAACACTGGTTACGGTGCGGGTAACGGCTCCAAGCGATGCATTCAAATCGATCGGTGTGTTTTCTGATTTCATTTCTCTTCCTCCTTTCTGGACTTTATATAAGTTTGAGCTTATTTAAGTATAATCTTATATGAAAATTATTTTCCTGTCTATATGTCTATGGACCTGTGCAGTATACGCAGTGATGATAGAGAGGAGCACAATTTATTGTTCTGCCTGTTTACGGCTGACCGCTAAAAACATGGACGCGTCCTGTTTCATAAATATTTTTCTGCCACGGTAAAAGGTCGAGATGTCTGTCGAGATAAACCCGGCACCGGAAAGCTCCTTCTTCAGACGACTGTAAGAAAAACCGTGATGAACAGCCGGATGATGCACCTTTTCATTTTTATCGAAATCAACGATAATCAGCTTTTCCCCGTTATTTATGAGTCGGAATAACGTACGCAGCATGCCTTCAGTGTCCGGGATATGAAGGAGTACTAATGACATAAAAATAAGCTATTTTCGTATAGATTGTTGCTAATTTGACCATCCTTATAAAAGGTTAACATAATGCCGTATAAGGAGGCATTTGGGTATGTGGCAACATGTGTATCGAGATTTCAGTGATTTATCAAAACGGGAACAATTAAACCTTTTTAAAGCCATCAAAGAAGATTTATATCCAGAGGAAGAACCGAGTATCGGAAATTTACTCAAAGACATCCGAGAAACACGCTTTTCTGGTGGTTTAGCATGTCTTCATTGTGGTAGCGTAGCGGTCAAAAGGAACGGAAAATATCGTTCTCGTCAACGCTATCTCTGTAAAGATTGCGGAAAGTCTTTCAATGACATGACCAACACACCGTTACCAGGTACAAAACACCCCGATAAATGGCTAAAATACTTCGAAATGATGGTCGAAGGTTATACACTCCCAAAAATTGCTGAAAAGCTTGATATTCATGTATCCACCGCTTTTTATTGGTGGAATAAAATCTTAAACGCTATTCGTTCGTTAGGAAATCAAGATTTAAAAGGTGTTGTTGAGAGTGACGAAACTTTCTTTTTGGAGAGCGAAAAAGGGAAGAAGGAAATTACACACCGTAAGGCTCGTAAGCGTGGTGGAAAGGCAAATAGAAGAGGATTGTCCATTCAACAAGTTTGTGTAGTTGTCGCACATGATAGAAATGGACAAGTCATCTCTCAAGTAGCTGGTTTAGGTAAAATCAAAAGTACGGATATAGATAAGGTGTTAGGTGCTCACGTAGACACCTCTGCTTTGTTATGCTCTGATACAGCTACTAACTACAAGAAGTGGGCTAAGGATAAAGGGTTACAACACGAAATGGTAAACGCAAAGAAAGGTATCTATGTAAGGAAGAATATATTCCATGTTCAACATGTTAATGGTTATCACAGAAGGCTAAAACAGTGGATGAACCATTTTCATAGCGTTGCTACAAAATACATGGATAATTACTTATATTGGTTCCGTTTTCTACAACAAAGTAAATAAGTTGCTCAGTACATGCGAGAAATCAAACTATGTGACTGTTGAAACTTTACGTAATGCTTCCTGAGCATTAATTGTTACCTTAATAACTTAATCAAACGAAAAAGACTACTGAGACCAATAATAGCTCCTAGTATTAAGTACATAGTTGCCCTTTCCAATTCTTCGTATCCTAAAAATGACGATACAATAATACCAACCGCAAATAAAGTTATAAAAATATGAAATGCAATCTCTAATTTTTTTGTGCCTTTTTGATTCTTCAATTTCATCCCCCCATCTATTATTATTTAATTTTAACATAATTTTCTATATCCTTTAAGTTAGTAAAAAAAACAGCAATCTTTACGAAAATAGCTTAAAAATGATATCTGCTTTGTTATCCGGAATTTCCTTCGTAAAATCGGCATGCAGAAC
>PWLM01000056.1 GCA_003560495.1 Bacillus sp. (in: firmicutes)
AACAGAAGAAAAAATATGAGCATCATAAGATTATTTTGAACGAGACGCTTCTTTTTTAACTGCTTCACTTCCCGCGGATCCCACTCTGTTTCCTCCATTTTATCCTTCCTTTCCAAACAGGTTGTTTCTAATTCGTTCAAATCTAAAGAACAGGCGTCCTCGCTGTTTCAAACACACTCCCGGGGAAAAGAGCTCAAACATCCCCGTTGAAAAACAGCGGAATATTCATTACCGATTCCCTTGATAATACTCCTTCACCAGTTCTTCCATCACCTTATTCGTACGTAAAGCTGTTTCGCCGGTACTCGGACAGGTTCCTTCTCCGCGCAGTTCCTGTACAATGGTTTGAATGTGGTTCTGCTGAATATGCTTAGGATTTTCGATAAAAAACAATTCGTCACCGGAAAAATCGGAAAGAGTAACCGGCTTGTCATCAAACATGGAAAATTTTATTTCTCCTGTCGTACCGACAATGCGGTTTACGTCCTCGTTTTTATAGGAGGAAAAATTCCACATGCCTGTTCCGACTGCCCCGCTTTCAAATTTCCACACGCCGCTCACCGTATCCTCCGCTGGATACGCATCAGCCAGATTAACAGCCAGGCCTTTCACATCACGTATAGGCCCAAACAGGTAATCAAAAAAGTCCAGCGTATGGGACCCTACATCGTAAAACTTCCCTCCCCCGCTTTTATCGGGAAGAACGCGCCACGGCCATTCGCCGTTGTCATCTTTTTGAACGATCTGCTGCGTCTGCTGGATCGAAACAATGCGGACTTTCCCGATTCTTCCGCTTTCTATTAACTCTTTTACTTTGTTGAAGCGCGGCAGTGACCTTCTGTAGTAGGCGGTGAATAATGGCACCCCGTTCTTGCGGCAGGATTCAATCATGTCTTCGCATTCTGCTGTGCTGTTCGCCAGAGGTTTTTCAACGTAAACAGGTTTTCCCGCTTCGGCGGCCATGATCGTGTACTCTTTATGGGAGGAAGGAGGCGTTGCAATATACACGGCGTCCACTTCGGCGTCCTGAATCAAATCCTCGGCGCTGTCGTACCAGGAAGGCACCCCGTGACGCTCTGCATAATCCTTTGCCTTTGCACCATTTCTTCTCATCACAGCCTGGAGGGAGCTGTGTTCGATCCGTTGAAATGCCGGCCCGCTCTTTACTTCTGTCACGTCCCCGCAGCCGATAATTCCCCATCGTATTTCCTGCATATCCTTACCTCCTCTTATGTATACGCCCAACCCAGTAAAACGGCTGATGAAATAAATATACTAAAAAACAGCCGCTGTACCCGGCTGCTTTCCGGGCTATTAATCATTATCCACGGGTGTTTTGTCATCATAGGAGCTGGTTTAATCATTACAGCCGTTTTATTGTCATTATAAGGTGTTTTAATCATCATAAATTAGTTTTAATCATTATAAACTTCTTTTCGAAAGGAATGAATCAACAGCATCCCCTTATTAATCATTAACGGTCCAGAAAGAAAGAACAACCGTCCCGGATAAAAACAAAAAATCCTGTCAGCATCGACACTGACAGGCCTTGACGGTATTTACAAAGATACTTTTTCCGTTTTCTTTACATCGGAAAGCTTTCTACCGAACTTTTTCATTTCGATCCACTGCCTGGATACGTCGTTAAATTTCTTTTTATCGGCAAGGTCCAGAGCTTTGTCTATTTGAAAATGAAGGACGTTCAGCTCAAGTTCAATGTCCATTTCTGAAAGCAGCACGTGCTGAGTAAAGAAATGCTTCAGGTCGTCAGTGTTCATATTGAAACTGCGCTGATTTGCTTCCACGGGGACGTACCATTCGCCTGCCCGCTTATACGTTTGGTCGTGGTAGATGCTGACGATGTCTCCGCGGCTGATGTGCACTTCTCCAGAGTGACTGCTGCCTCCCATAGGATACTCGATTGAATCGACAGCAATATAACGCTCAACCATACAGCTTCCTCCCCTTTTACGGAATGTTTATTCCGAACTTGTCTTTCCACGAAAATAATTATCAGATTAATGCCACTATTATAAGTGATAATAATTCTCAATGTCAAACATAGAGACGCAGAAGAAGCCTCCGCTGACAGAAGCGGGAGGCTTTTTGCTGCATTTTATTCCGTTTCTCGATCTGCAGGCTTTTTTCAGTTCACGACAAACGTTGCTTCGCTGTGGCCTTCTTTTGATTTTTTGACTTCGAGTGTCGCGGGGATGACCTGCTTCATTTCCTGGACGTGGGAAATCACCCCGATCATCCGGCCGGACTGCTGGAGTTCGACGAGCGTGTCCATCGCTTTCTGGAGCGACTCCTCATCGAGCGAGCCGAAGCCTTCGTCGATAAACATCGTTTCGATGGAAATGCCGCCTTCGTACGACTGGATCACATCGGCCATGCCGAGCGCCAGGCAGAGCGAGGCGTTGAATTTTTCCCCGCCGGACAATGTTTTTACGTCCCGCATCTGGCCGGTATAGTTATCGAGCACGTCGAGTCCGAGGCCGCTCTGTCTGCCCCGTTTCTCCAGCCGGTCGCTCCGCACAAGAAAGTACTGGCCGTTCGAGAGATTTTTCAGCCGTTCATTGGCAGCGTGGATAATCTGCTCCAGAAATTCGATCTGCAAATACCGTTCAAAACTGATTTTTTTCGTATTATCTCCCCGGACGACGTCAAACAAGTCTTTGACGAGCTGAAACTCCGTTTCCACGTCTCCCAGCTGCTTTTCCGCCTCGGCGATTTTTTCCCTGCCCTGCACCGCCGTTTCCAGACAGTTTTCGGCCTGCTGGTAAGCTTTTCTTGCCTCTTCCATTTCCTGATTGAGCGTGTCGAGCGTTTCCTGTAATTTATCCAGGTCCACGCGCTCTTTATTTTTCAGTTCTACCTGCAAGTCCCCTGCCTGCACCGTCACCGTGTGCAGTTTCGTGTAGTACGCTTCGACTTCTTTTTGCAGCGATTCGCGGGCTGCCGGCGGAAGCTTTGCTTCTTTGTACGCTGCTTCTGTTGGAAAGCCGGCTTTTTCCCGCGATTCAGCGTAAGCTTTTTGCAGCTTCTCTTTTTTCGTTTCCGCTTCGTTCACCTGCGTTTCCGCATGCTTGAAGTCGGATTCTGCTTTCAGAAGCTTTTCCTGCGCCTCCTGCTTATTTTTCTGCGCGCGGGTCCACGCGTCTTCCAGCTGCTGCTTTTTCTCTGCCGCTTCCCC
>PWLM01000230.1 GCA_003560495.1 Bacillus sp. (in: firmicutes)
GATAAATACCCCCTCTAAATAATAAAAGAAAGACCCCGGAGCACCCCCCGGGGTCTTTCTTTTTGGCTTTTATTAGAAGTTTGCCGCCTGCTGTTCTGTTTTTTTAAGTCCTTCTTCGATGATTTCCTTCGCTTTATCAGGGAACTGATTGTGTCCTTCGATAATAACGCTGGAACGGTTTTCGATGCCGAAAAACTGCATGATCGTTTCCACGTAGTTAACCGCCATTTCCATAGACGCCGCAGCCCCTTCAGAATAAACTCCGCCGCGGGCGTTAAGAAGCATTACTTTCTTATCCGCCATCAGGCCTTCCGGTCCGGCTTCTGTATAGCGGAACGTCGTCCCTGCCTGACAAAGGTAATCGAAGTACGTATGAAGAACAGCTGGTACGCTGAAGTTCCAGAGTGGAAAAGCGATAACTACTTTATCTGCTTCAAGAAACTGGTTCAGATAGCCTTTTACAAGCTCTGCCGCTTCTTCTTCTTCCTTCGTCATTTCGATCCCTTTTGCTGTTTTAAACATACCGTGAATTTTATCCACATCGTAATAAGGAAGGTTCTCCTTAAAGAGATCCAGTTCCTGTATACGGTCGTTAGGATTTTCCTTCAAGTAATTATCCTTGAATTTGTTGTACATCTGTACACTGACCGCCTGGTCGTCCGGACGGGAATTTGCTTTAATAAATAATACGTTTGCCATGTATGATTCCTCCTGAAGATATACTGATTTTTCACTTACAAAAATATAGTATAAAGATCCTTTCAGAAAGAATCAAACGAAACGCTTCAGCTGTTTTCTCTGCCTGCAGACGTTTAAGGTTATTTCATAATAAACATGCTTATTTTGCTGTTATAACTTTCTCCTCCATAAACGAATGAGCCATTTCCCGGGCGCCTTCCCGGAACGTCACAGCCTGAAAGTCCGGAAAGCGGGCATGAAATTTAGCCGTGCTCATAATATACGGATGATCATACTGGTACAGCATTTCTTTCACTTCCCTGAGATCGGAGGAAAAAGCCCCGGCAGCTGAAAACATTTTTCTCGGTATCGTTTTCACTTTCCGGTCGGTCCCGAGTACTCGATTAAACTCTGCTGCGGCATTAACCATTGTTACCGGCTCACTGACCGGCAGATGCCATACTTTGCCGTACGTGTCTTCATCCAGCGCGAGGGCTGTCAGTGCCCGCCCGATATCCGGCGTGTAGGCAAAGGTGCGGCTTAACTCAGGGTCTTTACCGATGAATTGAGGATTTTTGTTTTTCAGCATTCTCTCCAGAAAGGATATATACAAAATACTTTTTTCCACACCCGGTCCGTAAAAATCAGCCGATCGCCCGATCACCGCTCTTACCCGCCCCGTCCGATGGGCAAGCATGAGGGCATCCGCTATTTTTTTTCGTACCTTTCCTTTTCTGGAAGATGGTTTCTGCGGATGTTCTTCCGAAAAAGGCAGCTGCAATGGCGGGGGTCCGTACATATAAATATTATCCAGAAAAATCAGCCGGGCCTCTGTTT
This sequence comes from Bacillus sp. (in: firmicutes), assembly GCA_003560495.1. Taxonomy (GTDB): domain Bacteria; phylum Bacillota; class Bacilli; order Bacillales; family Salisediminibacteriaceae; genus Alkalicoccus. The sequence continues at coordinate 1,516 of PWLM01000230.1, forward strand.
TCTCACAGGCAGTAATAACATTATTCATAATAAGCGGCCATTCTTTTTCCCACACTTTTGTTTCATAAGGGAGACCTGTGCATAAATAGACGTAGTCCGCTCCTGATACAGACTCCTCTGCCTGAGCCAGATAGCGCAGGTCAGCCGGAACTGTCTCGATGTCCTCAAACTCTTTTGACCTCGAAGCGGCCCGCACTTCCTTGTTTTTTTCTGTTAAATTTTTTACTACTTCTCTTCCAGCCGCACCGGAAGCTCCAAGAACCACATGCAGTGGCTGACTCATTTTTTTCTCCTCCTTCTGTAAACAGCTGCTCTGTTTACTTATCTATACCCGGTTTGAAGCAGGAAACCCTCTTTTTGGAGAAAACTATGCTATTATTTATCTGGAAGTTTATTAATAATTTGTTTATTATAAGTGATTCCGGGGTGAAGCTATTATGAAAATTATCATTGTGCTGTTTGCTGTCACTGCCCTCGCTGCATTTTCCTACAGCGAAATCGGCTGGCCGGAACTGACGGAGGAAGAAAGAGATCCGCGGGTGACCGCTTCCGAAGCTGCCGCTCAGGATGGGCTGCACCCGATTGTTGAAGATAAAAAGGAAGAATTAAAAGATAAAGCTGCAGAGCGGGATATTGATATTGTCATTACTGAAGGCTACCGCTCCATCGAAGAACAGCAGGCCCTCTTTGAACGGGGCCGTTCAGCCGATGGCGATATTGTTACAAATGCTGCCGGAGGAGAATCCTATCACAACTACGGACTGGCCGTTGATTTTGCACTGCGCAGTCCGGAAGGCAGCGTCGTCTGGGATATCGAAAGTGACTTTAACGGCAGCGGTCAGGCGGACTGGCTTGAAGTGGTTGATATAGCTAAGGATCTGGGCTTTGAGTGGGGTGGTGACTGGGATCACTTCAAAGATTATCCTCACCTCCAGATGTCTTTTGGATTGTCGATTCAGGAACTGAAAGAGGCTGCCGGAGTTCAATAGCAGCCTCTTTAACAGATTGACAATTTTTCTTTTCATTAAGAACACTCCTCACTCTTTCAGCAGACCGGATCGTTTAAAACATCCTGTATATGGGAATAAACTTGCCGGACTTCCTTTCTTTCCTCCAGTTACACTATTTTTTATATTTTACCTCTTCTCCCCGTCTTCCTGCACTGAATACCCCTGTGTCAGCTTCTGTGTACTCTATTCCTCACCAGCATTTCACACAAATTGATATCCGGACCTTTCCTCTCGATCTTTCCGGTTTGATCAGCCTTACGCCTGTGTTACACTCCTCACTAACAAGTTTTTGAAGGGGGAGTCATTCAACATGAAGAAAAAAATGTATTTAAGCGCAGCTGCTGCTTCCGTTCTAACTATTATGGCTGCGTGTGGTGATAATGGGAATGATTTAAACGCAGGAGAAGAAAACCAGCCGGAGGAAAACGCCGGAGCAGAAGAAACCGCAGATGAAGAAGCTGCCGGTGACCCGGCAGGAGATCCAGCTGAGGATCCTCACGGTGAAATGCCTGAACCTGATACAGAAGATATTCCGGACATTGTAGCCGAAGTAAATGGCGAAGAGATTACTAAAGAAGAATTTGAAGGAGTCTATCAGGATGCTTTCATGCAGCAGATGCAGCAGGCGCAGATGACTGGTGAAGAAGCGGA
>PWLM01000043.1 GCA_003560495.1 Bacillus sp. (in: firmicutes)
AAGTGAGCCCAGAACATATCTTCAAACAGCATTCCTTTTCGAAACGGGATATCCTTTATTAAATTCGTCCGGTATATTTTGCCCCAGGCAAAATTCTTCACTTCCAGATTCTCCACCAGCTTTTTCATTAATGATTTGTTATCAAGAATTTCAAACTGGGAGTCAACTGAATTCATTCTATTATCTATAAGCAGAGCGTCAGGATATGCGTAGTAAAAGGCAGACTGTACAATATCAGCTTCTTTTGAAAGTGCCAGTTTCAGCGTTTTCTCGATAAAGACTGGTGCGAGCCAGTCGTCGCTGTCTACAAATACCGTATATTCCCCTTCGGCATGTCCCATTCCTGTGTTTCTGGCGTCCGACAACCCACCGTTTTCCTTATCAATAATTTTTATTCTTTTATCCTGGTAAGAAGCTGCTATTTCTCTGCTCCTGTCCGGCGATCCATCATTTACTATTAATATTTCCAGATGACTGTAGGTCTGTTCCAGGATCGATTCCAGGCATTGGGTAATATACTCTTCCACTTTGTAAACCGGCACGATTACACTTACTAAAGGGTTCATAGCTGCCCCCTTACTAAAGAATGAAACGTGTCGAGATCTTTTTTTGAAGAGAAGCTGGAAATCGTACATGCTTGTCTTAATGTTTCTCTTGCCTGGTCGTCCTGTTTTAAGTGTGCAATACCGTCTGCAATTCCTTCCGGCGACAAATCGGTTATATATCCGTTTCTTCCGTGCTCCACCTGACTCGAAGCTGTAGGATAATTTGTTATCAGTACCGGCAGATTCATAATTTGTGCTTCTGTAACGGTAACTGCTTTAGCTTCATATCGGGAGGGCTGCACGTATAGATCTGCCAGCTTCAAATAAGGAAAAGGATTTATCTTTTTACCTAAAAATATAATTCTGTCCTCGAGGCCGTATTGTTTTACAAGTTCCTTCAATTTCGGCTCATCTCCTCCGTAGCCGATCATATACCATGTAAAATCACTCACTCCTCTCGTTCTCAAAATATGAACGGCTTCTATCGCCAAATCTATGCCCTTCGCATAAGAAAACCTTGCTATCGTGACGATTTTAAAGCCTTCTTTATCCATGTTGACCGCTGTTTCTCTTGCAGCCTCCAGCTCGATGCTTTCCGGAGAAGACATGTTTTCAATAACAACAGTTTTTTCATTAAGAGCCGGATATACTTTTAAAAAAGCCTCCCGGCAGCTTTCCGATACACCTATAATACTGTCGAACCGACTCCACATTTTTTCATCTCTTGCACTGTCTACTTCTACTGTCGAAAAGTCGGTATGGATCCACGCTGCTTTGTTCGAAGCGTTTACTTTATCCAGAACCGTATAGTGCGGCCAGAGGTAGCTTACAGCTAAATCATAATGCCCTTCAAGAGGAGGAAGGTGATTCAGACTCGCTGTCCACATATCCTGCATCTGCCGGTAGCCGGGTTCATTAAGTGACATCCTGACCTTATGAACAGCTGCCATCCATTTTGCTTTCAGTCTTGCATTTGCCAGCATATAATTTTTATCCTTAAAAACTTCAGCAATAGATTTCCTAAAGGTAGTGTATTCCTGTATTTCAGGAAGTAGATGAACGTGTTCCGGAATAAGCTTCATAAATTCTCCGGTATGACGGTACAGAAATAAATCGATGCTGTAAGGCGCGCCTTTCAGTTCGTTCAGCAGAGAAATCAGGCTTCTCTCCACCCCGCCTACCTCCAGATCAAAAGATACAATGAGCAGTTTCTTCATGCTTCCCCTCCTTTCTGCACCCCATACAATTCAGCTATTCTTTTCGTGATTTTTTCGATGCTGTAACCTTTTTCCAACAATTTCTTTTCTCTTTCAGCTGCATTCTTGTGCTTTCCATTCACAGCCGCGTTTTGAACAGCTTTTATCCAGACGTCTTTATTCTGTTTTAAGGACAACTGCTGCACCAAACCGAGGCCGGCGTCCGTCTCCGGCTGTATAAACTCGGACGTAATGCAGGGTACTCCCGCTGCCTGGGCCTCAAGCAGCACTAGTCCCAGCCCTTCATATTTGGAAGGGAAGATGAAGACATCCATAGCATGCAGCGCAGTTCCCGTGTCCTTCAAAGCTCCTGTAAATATGACATTGGAAGAAAGCTTTAGGCTGTGTGCTTCTGTTTCCAGCTGCTTTTTCAAAACCCCGTCGCCGACTAAAAGCAGAACCGCGTCTATTCCCGCTGTTTTCATTTCTGACAGTATCTCCAGAAGAAAGGTATGGTTTTTCGCCTCGATAAACCGGCCGACGTGTCCTATTACAAACTTTCCATGCAAGCCGTACTTTTCCTTAAATTCGTTGATTTCTTTCTCATCTTTCCTTAAATAATTTTTCACTTCGATAATATTCGGAAACCATTCTGCTTCGTCATGACCGTACAAAAATTTACCCGCTTCCCTGCTGCACGTAAGATACGCATTAGAACACTGATTAATCAGTTTCTGCATCGTCCATACGTAAAATCTCTTCTTAAAAGAATTTATGTTATCTGCTGTCGTGTGAGCATGGGAAATACGGACAGGAACGCCCACGGCTTTTGCCGCTGCCATTACAATACCACTGTTAAACAGCGTATGGGCGTGAACTACTTTGTATTTTCCTTTTTTTATTAAAGAATATATCTGGTTAAAGGATGATCCATTATCAGAAACGAGTATTTCCCCCCCCAGCGATCTAATTTCTTCATCGAAATAAGCTTCCTGTCTCGTGAAAGTTAAAAAATCAAACTGCAGGCGGTTTCTGTCGACGGCCCGGTAAATATTCATCAGCATAGATTCGGTGCCGCCTATGTTCATTGCCCCTGTTACGTGCAGCACTCGAATAATTTCCATGACCCCACTCTCCTTCAACGTAATATGCTTTTTAAATATTCCACGAATATGGCTTACCATGTGCTTCCTCAGATTACCCGATACTTTCAGCTGCTTTGTCCTTGTTTGTTTTTCCATTCAATGTACTCAATAATATCTTTGTACTCCTCCAATTCTTCTTCCGACAAATTTAAATTTAATAAATTCGGAAACAGTGATTCATATCCTGTCTTTAATTCCAGCAGCGATATTAAATTCGTATCCAGTACTTTCGTAATTTTCTCAAGAACTTTTATCGATGGATTTTTATTAATCTCTCTTTCAATATTGCTTAAATTTGATTTGGACATTTCAGCTTTTTCTGCCAATTCTGTAAGTGTAAGTCCTTTCATTTTTCGAAGCTGAGTTATTTTTTCTCCTATCATGCTCAATACCTCGTTTTCTGTAGAGTTTGTTTTTTGTTAGTTTCTGTGCAGAAATGCTTCACAATTCATTCTCATTACTCTGGAAAAATGGGAGGTAGTCACTTTCGTAGTTGATATTCAGTGTAACGCTGTATTCGTAAAAAAAGTAAAACAGATATAAGGCCACTATGGCGAAATAAACGACACGCTGATCTTTTAACGCGAAAACTTTTACCACCCAGGAAATAAGTATCAGTGTAAACAAATCAAAATAAATAGCCATTCTTGCAAATATCCATAACTGCGTAGAAACGATCATAAAGATTAGACCCATTAAGGAAAGATTTACGACGATGTCACTCTGTGGGAAAATTTCCTTCAGACGATGCCGGCCTATATAAGCAAGCAGAATAGGTGCGCCATATACCGCTACTCGTATTATATTAGCTCCACCTTCATCAAATTCGGAATAACCTCCATACTTTGTTTCTGAAATCGCTCCAAAAATCAAATGGGAAAATTGTTCATAACCGAAAGCTATAATCGTTCCTGCAAATAAAAGTCCTAACGTAGATTTAGTCCATGCTTCCCTGCGAACAATAAAATAAACCGGCAGCATAATGAGTGCGCTCTGGTGAAAAGTCGATGCGAGCAGAACGGTTAACATGTAAGGAATAAGTTTTCCTTTAAACAAAAAAGCCGCTCCTGCAAATATAATGGAAGCTGCTAAAAACTGGCGCACTCCGTTCATTGATACGAGAAACATACCGGAAGCAATAAAAACATACAAACTTAATTCAAATAACCTCGAATAATGGTAAAGCACTATCGTAATCAGCGTCAGCGTTATAAGTGATGAAGTGAATATTAATATTTGACTATCATCTGAAATGTTCTGGAGAACCAATTGTAGTACAGCAAAACCAGGCTCCTCTGCTTCAAGCGCATGTTCAAGGGTCCAGGTAGTTTCGTAATAATTACTCCTGTACACGTATGTGTCACCAATACCCCTTCTGAGCCCCGACACACTTATCATGATTGTCAACGCAAGCAGAGCCAGGTATGCATTGGGTCTTGCTGTCGGGGGAAAGGAGATTTCCTGCTGTACAGGAACAGAAAAATACCGTGCAGTAACTGCAAAGCCGAAAACTGCCCCTAAATTAAGCCAAAGCATCTCCATAATATGGTCTCTCCCTCCCCATTTTTACCTGGAAGTTTTCATTTTAATATAGCCTGTTAACAGCATACCTGGAGGAATTGCTATTAGCGTTAGCAGCTTTTCCGGTGTTTCCTGTAAAAATTTTTTGTTTTTCATCAGAAGGGAGCTGGAAACAAAATGAATGGCATGACGAAATTTAAATGCCAACGTTGCGAATGGCAGCTGCATTAATTCTTTTCGATAAAATGAGAATCCCAGGGGATTATTTCGGTACTGATACAGCATATTGTAGGAGGATCCATCCAATTGATATTCTACGCAGCAAACAACTTCATTTAATACAAGCAGAGGGTAACTTTCATCAAGTTTTAAATATTTGTAATCAAGTCCTACATATCTCTCATCTTGAAAAAGAGGATAGGGAAAATGGGTAGTCAATTCTGTTCGGTAAATTAGTTTTTTATCTCCTCGCACTTTGTGTTTGTTAAAAAGATCAAATAACCTGGATGTTTTAATATCCGGCAACTTCGTGCCGATAATATTTCCCTTCAAATCTTGATCTAAACAGATAATTCCACTGACCTCCTCTGACCCATGCTGCTCCCAATAATTTAAAATAATTTCTATAGCGTTGTCTGTTAAATAATCGTCTGAGTCAATGCATACATTTAATTCGGTGGTTATATTTTTATAAGCTGTATTATGAGCTCCGTGCATTCCCTGATTTTCCTGGTAAATATATTTTATCTTTATTCTTTCTTCGTTCTGCCACTTTTCTACAAGTGTTCTGGTCTCGTCTGACGACCCGTCATCTATTATGAGCCACATAAAATCTGGATTGGTCTGTCTACATAAACTTTCGTAACATCTATGGAGGCAGTAGGCACGGTTATACGTAGGAGTAAATACTGTTATCTTTTCCATGGCAATTCTCCTTCAGTTTAGATAAATAAAAATTTTGCAAGAGCAGCGCTGATGCTGAAGCATTAAACGCTTTTATGCCCTTTTCAATTTGAGGAGTATACCTTTCTGCTGATCTACTCCGTATGTCCAGCATTTCATCTTCCCACCTTCTCGAATGCTTCAAAGAAAGATAGCTGCATAATCCAGCTCCAATATCTAAATCTTTAGTAATCCTGTCTGATAGCATACAAGGCAAACCTGCTGCCTGTGCTTCAATTACTGAAATCGAATTGACTTCATGAAGAGAAGAGTAACAAAAAGCGTCCATGGCATGCAGAAAAGCAGGAATTTCTTTTCTGACACCAGCAAATATGACTACTTTATCTATGCGGAGTTTTTCGGCCTGCAGCTGAAGTTTTTCTTTTAAAGGACCGTCTCCAACAATTATTAACCGTGCCCTTTTATTCTGCTGAAATACAGAGGCAAATCTCTCTATTAAATATTTATGATTTTTCGGTTTATGAAGCCTTCCAACGTGACCGTACAGTATATGCTGGTCTGTTAATCCTAGGGCGGTTCTTATCCTGTGCCTCTGCATAGGGTCGAAAAAGAAATCCCTGGATTGAATGCTGTTTTTTAAAACCGTATAAGAAGAAAGTCGGGGGAACAGCCATTTTCCTGCTTCTTTTGAACATGCCATTTGATGCGTGGAAGAATCTTTAATTTTTCTGCCGACCTTCCATTTATAAATTTTTACAGCCGGACTGCCTTCACTCATAGTACTGTGGCTGTGTGCTATCCTTACCGGAACTCCTGCAAGTTTTGCTCTTTCTAATATATGACCACTCAGTTTATCCATATGTGCATGAACAATCTGATAAGGGTGGTCTTTAAAAAAATAGTCCAGTGAACGTAAATATTTTGTATGTCCCTTCCGTATAGAAGGAATTCGGTGTATTTTCCCTCCCAGCTGCTTGATTTCTTCATCATAATCCCCTTCAAACGAAGTTAAGAAATCAAACTGCACTTCGTTTCTGTTTATGTTTCTGTACAGATTCATTAGAAGTGTTTCGGCCCCGCCTCTATTCATATTCACTACAGCATGCAGGACCCTTACAGGCTTTATCATGCAAGCCCCTCCTTTGAACTGTATAAAGTAACTAATTCCTTCATTACAACTTCCTGACTGTATTTTTCAATAATTCTTTCATAAGCTCTTCTCCCAAGCTCCCGACGGTCTTCCGGATTTTCAATAAGCTCTTTTACGGCAGCTGCAAATGATTCTGTATCATCCGGATCGATAAGAATTCCCGCTCCCTGAAGGAGCTCCCGATGCCCCCGATTCTTTGTCGCTACCACAGGCATTTCTTCTGCCATCGCTTCCATGACATTTACAGGAAGGCCTTCACGCAGACTGGAAGCTACTGCAATATCGCTTGCTGCATATACCGCAGGAACATCGTCCCGGTCTCCTAAAAGGTGGACATGTTTTTCGACACCGCACTTTACTGACAGGGCTCTCATTTCATCGGGGTTTCCCATCCCCGCCAGGAGCAGATGCACATTGGAAAAATCATTTAAAAGAAGCTTCATCATTTTTATGAGAAGCTGCTGGTTTTTATTTTTGTTTAATTCTGCTGCATAGCATAAAACTATATCCTCATCTTTTAACTGAAGCTCTCTCCTCACTTCTTTTCCGGTATACTGATTAAAAACTAGAGGAACCCCCACCCCATGCACGTGAACAATATTTTTCGCCGGGAATTTGTGACGGACCGTTCTTTTAAAATCTTCTTCGTTGATCGTTACGAGTACATCTGTCCACCTGGCGAAGAGCCTCTCTATCGGATAATATAGCAGCCACTGCTTTACGGGCGCCCCTTTGTAAAAATGAAACCCGTGCGCCGTTTAATATATTTTCCCTTTATTTTCAACTCTGCTGGCTGCAAGTCTTGCCAAAACCCCTCCTACTGGAGTATGACAGTGTATAATATCGTAATTATGTTCCTTGATCAGTTCTTTGAGCTGCTTATAAGCCTCAACATTTTCCCTGTCCAATGGATTTCTAGCAATTGAAAGTTCAAACTGTCTGTCTGTGAAGGGCAGTTTGTCCGTACCGCCGGAAGCAACGTGGACTTCGTATCCATTCTTTTGAAACCAGGCCATTAAAGGAAGATGAAATGATTTAAAGTGAAAAGCTACCGTAGCGCAGAGCAGCACTTTTTTCATGACGTTTCCTCCTTTGTACAGGAATAGAGCTCTTCCTGCATAAAACGGATAACATCATCTCTTAATTCTCTATCTCTCATGGCGTAGGAAATTGTCGTTTTTATAAATCCAAGCTTCTCTCCCACGTCATACCTCTGTCCTTCAAAATCGTAGGCAAAAACAGCTTCTTCTGCAGTCAGTTGATTGATTGCATCTGTCAGTTGAATCTCCCCGCCCGTTCCCGGTTTTAATTCAGCGAGCACCTGAAAAATACGAGGTGTTAATATATATCTTCCTAAAATAGCCAGATCAGAAGGAGCATAGCCAGGCTGAGGTTTTTCAACGAGTCCCTTTACCTCATACAGCCTGTTTCCGGAAGATGAACCGTCAATTATTCCATAGCGGGAAGTCTCTGAGAAAGGAACTCTTTGAACTCCCAGAACTGTACTTTTACATTTATCGTATTCTTCCATCAGCTGCTGCAGGCATGGCTTTTCGGAATGGACGATATCGTCTCCGAGCAGTACAGCAAATGGTTCATCCCCAATAAATTTCCTGGCGCACCACACGGCATGTCCGAGCCCTTTCGGTTCTTTCTGCCGAATGTAGTGAATATCCACCAGTGTGGAAGATACTTTTACTTTTTCAAGCAGTTCCACTTTTCCTTTAGATAAGAGGTTCTCCTCCAATTCAAAAGCGTGATCGAAGTGATCTTCAATCGCCCGTTTTCCTTTGCCCGTAACAATGATAATATCTTCGATACCCGAAGCTACTGCTTCTTCTACAATATGCTGAATCGTCGGTTTATCAATAATAGGAAGCATTTCTTTCGGCATTGCCTTTGTAGCTGGAAGAAACCTGGTGCCCAGTCCCGCAGCAGGAATAATTGCTTTTTTTACCCCCATATTCTCCACCCCTTATCTCTGTTGAAACAATTGCTGTTAATCCACCATCGTTTTGTCAGATAGACTTCATGGATAAACTATTCGGAGTTTAACTTCCCCTGAAAAATGTATTACAAATTCACCTTCCCTGCGGCATTCCTATGGATACACGATTATCCATCTATCCCCCCCATCTATAAATAAATTTTCTTTATTCTGCTAAATTTTCTGGAAAACAGACTATTTAGAAGAAAAAAGAAAAAACAGGCATTTAACCTACCCTCACTCCACACTAATGACGACTCGCGTCTAAGGTATTTGGTACCCACAGCATGGACGAGTATTTCCGTTGATAAAGGAGAAGAAACCGCTCCTTGTTCTTTAATAATTTTTTGTCGTTCGTAATAACGAACAATTTCACGAAAAATTTTTACCTCTTAAGCCAGGCAATTCTTCGGGTGTTAAATACTGCTCCGGTTAAATGTATATCGTAGCTTTTAAAAGCAGCATTCATCTCTGTCAGATCTTCTGTATTCGCTTTCTTCTTTCTGATGACGACGATGCTGCTGTCTGATTTGGCTGCCAGCAGCTTTGCTGTCGTACTCTCTTTCAGGGCATCTGTATCAATAAAGACGTAATCATAACTTTTTCTTAGCGTATTGATTAACGTGTTCATATGTCTACTGTGAATAATAGATTCCAGATGTTTGGAGATGGTCCCGGCCGTTATCACAGAAAGATCAGGATAGGCTGTCGGCTGGATACAAGCACTGAGACTGTGCTCCCCAGTCAGATAATTGCTCAGGCCTTTTTCGTTTGAAAGATGAAACTCTTTATGCAGTGCAGGTTTATTGAAGTCGCCATCGATTAAAAGTACTTTTTTCTGCTCCTTACAATAGGAGAGCGCTGTATAAATCAAAAAACTGGTTTTTCCGTCTTTTGCATTCGGGGAAAGAATTGTAAATATTTTAGCTTTGTTTTTCTTGGCGGCAAACGTAATATTGGCTTTTAAACGTTCGTAATCCTGATCTATTTTTGATCCATTTGACCCAAAGAAAGTGGAGTATTTTTCTTTAGACAATTTTTTTCCCCCGTTCTAATTTTGTTTTTTGATTTTTTGGGGCACTTTTCATTGAAAGTTTGTCTATTCTGGACATGGATCCAAGTACAGGTGTTTCCAGCAGCTGTTCGATTTCTTTCTCGGTTCTTATCCGATGATCAATACTGTCGAGAAGGAAAGCTGCTCCTACCCCTGCTCCAAGCCCGATAATCATCAGTATCACCGCTATCCTGTTTGATCCTGTGGAAGCACTTATGACGGCGTTGCTTGTATTCGCTTCCGAAAGAACAGTTGCGGTATCAATTCCGGTAATTTCATACGCTATCTCCGGGTAAACTTCAACAATCGTATTTGCGAGTACTACAGCTTCTTCCGGAGTCTCATCCATCGCTGTCACCCGGATGATCTGGGATCCCTCCACTTCTTCGGTCGTGATTTTTCCATTGAGTTCAGAAATACCGGCTTCTCCGGGAAGCTCTTCTGCTACTGTTTCCAGCATGGCAGCTTCATTCATCAAGGCTGTCATCGTACTCATATTCACCTGAGGTTCCTCACTATCTCCCACGAGAACCGAGGCAGTAGCGGAGGCCACAGTACTTGAAGAATCGCTTTGGAAGTAATAGCTTCCTCCTCCGCCGATAATCAGTGTAAAGCATAAGATGATCCACCATTTTTTAGCCAGCGAATTAAAGATTGGACGGAGTTGAATTTCTCTGCTTTCACTCACTGCTTTTCACCTCTTTTCCACTCGATCCGTAGTAGTGAACAATTCCAACTATTAATTCTATATATCAGTATGTTTATATCAGTTTAATTCTTAATAACGAACGAGTCAATACAATTATTATATTAATTATTGAAAATCATGGGAATCATTCATCTGATAAAATTGGAATTGATTTATATATAAGGAAATAAGACGAAAGTAGGTTTTCCGTTTCCTGAAATCGCAGTTTTTCTTTCTGCTGTATCAAATAAGAGCATGCTAGTATTCAATACAGCTGATCCCATTGATTATTTGCTTTATCTTTACACGGTGAATTCATTGAAAAAAGAGGGAAAGAAAACTTCTAAATACAAAAAGAGGTTTTCACGCATTCACTTTTGTCAGGTACAGAGCTCTTTTCACATGTCTACTATTGAGATAAGGCAGTTTTCCTTTCCATTTTCTGTGGAGAAAACGAAGCAGATTATAACTCTGTAATTATTGTAAGGAAGATTCATTTTAAAAGAACCTTTATTGTGCTGCCACGAAACAAGCTGCATAAAGGTTATATAGAAGAGAAAGGCCTGACAAACAGAAATACGGTAATTAACGTGGGATCGTACCTATATATATTAAAAGTGGCCAATTAAATCATGACTATTATCGATCAGAACGTTATTCAGTCTCTCTGCCGCGTTCCTGCCAGCAGCAGCCTACCCACGTTACGTTAGAAAAAGACTGTTTCTTTTTTTAAAAGGTAACTTTTCAAAAATAAGCGGCTGTAGTTACGTCAGGCTGCACGCATGCTTAAGAAGCTGCCCCGTTTAACTCAGGACAGCTTCTTATGAAAAAATTATTTTGTATTCGTAAATCCTCCGTCAATCCGAATGACTTCTCCATTAATATACTGCGCATCCGATGTAAGCAGGAAAGTAACCAGTTCTGCCACTTCATCCGACGTGCCAAGACGCTTCTGAGGAATACCCTGCTCGGCACTTTCTTTCATTTCCGGGTTGTCTTCAAAATACTTTTTGACCATCGGTGTTTCTGTCGGGCCGGGAGCCACGGCATTAACACGCAGCCCGTCTTTTGCATATTCAGCGACCATACTTTTCGTCATGCCGACTATCCCGTGTTTTGTCGCAGAGTAAGTAACTACTGTACTCTGACCGATTACACCGGCACTCGATGACGTATTAACGATGGATCCTCCACCGTTTTTAACCATCACATCAGCTACGTAATGCATACCATACAAGGCGCCGAGCATATTGATACCAACTATTTGATTGATTTCATCCACTTCTGTTTCAAGGAAATGTTTCCCGCTTCCGGAAATGCCGGCATTATTGAAAAAGTAATCGATTGTTCCATATTTCTCTACTGCCTGCCCGACGTAATTTTTCACTTCTTCCACTTTAGATACGTCCGCTTTGACGAAGAATGCATCCGCTCCGGCCTGTTTTACTAAGTCAACAGTTTCTTGTCCACCGCCCTCACTGATATCCACCACAACAATATTAATACCCTTCTCCGCAAGCTTTACAGAAGTGGATTGCCCCAATCCGCTTCCTGCACCTGTTATAACTGCCGTTTTACTCATAAGAAAAACCTCCTCTTTTTTCTGATCTATTCAGCTATTCCTTTTATAAGAGCTGCCTGAAACATTGCAGGTCTTCCAAAAGTACTGTCTCCAGAGCTGACTGAACACTTTTCAAAACAGCACAAGCTTTCTTCAACTTCTATATACTTCCCTAGTAATTCATAAGTCCTGGATACAAATAATGCATACACTTGTAACAAATTTTCATTCGATTAAATCTCCTCGCCTGATTCATTTTCAAATTAAGAAACAATCCAGACTAAACCCTCCCCGATATCCTTAGAGGACAGTTCTTTATTCACATAAGAACTACAAGCAATATCAACACTCCGACTAAATTATTTCACAATTTGAAATTGTGCATTAACTATGCAATAGTTATGTCTATATCATGAAGAGGAGGACTTTGTATGGAATTTCTTTCAGAAGAAGATGTAAGACAACAATTAACGATGGAGAAAACGATTCAATCAATCGAAGCATTTTACCTGGATAAAGACGAGGGTAATATCCGCTCTCCGGATCGGATGCATATTGAAGACGGGGATAACACGAATCTGCTTATGCCGTCGTATTATAAAAATTATTACGCGACAAAACTCGTAGGTGTGGCACCTGGCAATTCCAAACGGAACAAACCGACGATCCACGGCAT
>PWLM01000193.1 GCA_003560495.1 Bacillus sp. (in: firmicutes)
ACGAAAACGATTTCGTAAATACTGCTGATTATACTACTTCTTCTGGAGGGATAAATATGCATCATGAACACAAAAAGCCATTTCCTGAAAATTTTTTATGGGGGTCTGCCTCTGCAGCCTACCAGATTGAAGGAGGATGGGATCAGGACGGGAAAGGTCCTTCTGTATGGGATGTCTACACAAAACAGCCCGGCACTACGTATATGGACACTAATGGAGATATTGCAGTCGACCACTATAACCGGATGGAGGAAGACGTAGCTCTGATGGCTGAGATGGGCTTAAAAACTTACCGTTTTTCCATCGCCTGGACGAGAATTTATCCTGAAGGCAGAGGAGAAGTTAATGAAGCCGGCCTTGCATTTTATGAGCGACTGATCGATCTTCTTCTGGACAATCATATCGAACCTATCATCACCGTTTATCACTGGGATCTTCCTCAGGCACTGATGGACGAATACGGCGGATGGGAATCCAGAAAGATTATAGATGACTTTAACGACTACTGTGTTACTTTGTTCCAGCGCTTCGGTGAAAAAGTGAAGTACTGGGTAACACTGAACGAGCAGAATGTCTTTATCGGCCTCGGCTACAAAGTCGGGCTTCACCCTCCGGGAGTAAAAGATGAAAAGCGTATGCATCAGGCGAACCACATTGCGAGCCTTGCCAATGCTAAAGCAGTCCAGTCCTTCCGGAAATATGTCCCGAACGGAAAAGTTGGACCGAGCTTTGCTCTTAGTCCGGTCTACCCCCGTACGAGTCATCCGGAAGACGTGCTCGCTGCTGAAAATGCGGAAGAAATGATGAATCACTGGTATATGGATGTTTACGTTCACGGTAAGTATCCTGATGTAATCTGGGCCCACCTGGAACGAAAAGGCACAGCTCCTGAGCTTCAGGAAGGAGATCTGGAACTTCTGAAGCAGGGCGCCCCGGACTTTATGGGCATCAACTATTACCAGTCTACGACTGTTGAACGCAATCCGTTGGACGGGGTCGCAGAAGGGAAAATGAATACGACCGGTAAAAAAGGTACTTCCTCCGATTCCGGGGTCCCCGGCCTGTTCAAGACATGCCGTAACCCGGATCTTACGACGACAAACTGGGACTGGGAGATCGATCCGGTCGGTTTAAGAATAGGTATGCGGCGGATTCATAACAGATATCAGCTGCCGGTGCTTATTTCAGAAAACGGTCTTGGCGAATTCGACAAACTGGAGGACGGCCGGATCCACGACGACTACCGCATTGACTACATCGCCAGTCACCTTAAGCAGATCCAGGAGGCTCTTCAGGACGGAGTTGACGTCATCGGCTACTGCACCTGGTCGTTCACTGACCTTTTAAGCTGGCTGAACGGCTACCAGAAACGCTACGGCTTTGTTTACATTGACCGTGACGAAAAAGATGCTCGAAATCTCCGCCGCATAAAAAAAGACAGCTTTTACTGGTATAAGGATATTATTCAAAGCAATGGTGAAAAGCTCCAGGAAAGGGTGGTGAATACCGATTGAATAAAGACAATTATTTAGCCTTTGATGTCGGTGGCACAAACGTTAAATGGGGACTTATTACAAGTGCCGGGACCATTTTGGAAAAGGGTTCTTTTTCCGCAGGAAACGGCTGTGGAGAAACTATTCTGGCAGCTGTGAAGGAAAAAATTGCTTTCTTTCGCTCTTCTGTCAATGGAATCGCTGTATCAGCCCCGGGCTTCATTCATCCTTCCACCGGTTTCATTGAAATGGGCGGTGCCATACAGGAATTTGACGAGTTTAACCTCCAGACTTATCTGGAGGAGGCTTCCGGCCTTCCGGTTTCTGTAGAAAATGACGTGAACTGTGTCGCGCTTGCCGAAAAGTGGCTCGGCAGCGGACGGGAACTGAACGATTTCTGCTGTCTTACTATTGGCACAGGAATCGGCGGCGCCCTGTTTTTAAACAACGAACTTTACCGCGGGCACGCCTTCCGCGGTGGAGAGTTCGGCTTCATGATCACAAAAGGCCTTCATAAAATCAGCCCGGAACAGGACAGCTTAAGCAGCTGCGCTTCGATGACAAGCATCCGGGAAAAATACGCCGAATATTATTCTCTTCCTTTTGAAGAAGTTACCGGCGAAAAAGTGTTTGAAGAATACGACCGGAAGAATCCCGTCGCCGTAAACATCATCGAAGATTTTTACGAAACGCTGGCAATTGGTATTTATAATATCGTATCGGTTTTAAACCCCGAGAAAGTACTGATCGGAGGAGGTATCACGAGCAGACCTTCCTTCATCGATGAGTTAAAATCCCATCTCGTTTATATCGACCGTGTTTTCGACCTTAGTGTTGATACATGCCATTTTAAAAATGATTCCGGCTTAATAGGCGCCCTCGCCTTCTTCAAAAAAAAGTACAGCCCGGATTCCAAAAAACTGAGAACTAATTTCGAAAAATCGATATAATGATAGAGACCGCGGTTTCCTGTTGTTCGTCAGACAAAAACAGACCGCAGACGGCGAACGATAATGATGGACTGAAGCTGCCCCGAAAGTACACCGGGCCGCTTCTTTTTTTATCCTGAAAAAATGGACGGGCTGATAAGAGCTTCAGCGACCCAAAACATTGGCCCTCTTCCGGCTTTCTGATGATTAAAAAGAAGCCTGTAATGATTAATTTTCTTCGAGGACAAGTTTATGCTGACAAATTAATTATCTATAATGATTGAAAACCTTCTTAATGACAAAACATACGGCTGTAAAGATTAAACTACTCCTATTAAAGTTTAAATACCCCTTCATAATGATTAAAAATGATCTCTAACAAAAGAGGCTGTCGTCCTTTATTCCGGACGACAGCCTCTTCAGAGTGTTGATTAAGTCTTGATTTCAGAATAATTATTCTTCTAAATGTACAGCTTTCTCCTGCGCTCCGCCTTGCCGTGGGGCTCGTCGTCAGCTGTTTGCCCTCCGGCTTTGAAAAGGATCTTCCGACTTCGCTCTCACTGGCGTTCCCGCCGGACGTTCCGGAGGGAAAAAGCATCCTGCGGAGGCGAACGCAGGGAAATGTATACGCCTGTATAAAAAATACTTTTTAAACAGCCTCTTTTAGTATTTTTATCACCAAGCTGTTTGGGAGCACCTTACTGAAATGGCTTCAATGCTTCATACAGGCCGCGGTACTTAGTAAAAAGCTTTTGATAAACAGCATGGTTATGTTTATTCGGATAAATCGGTTCCTTCATTGGAATACATTCCTTGATCTCCTGGTAGGAAGTTTTTTCTCCTGAAGCGATCATGCTGCACCAGGCAGCACCCCAGGCGGAACTCTGGTGGGAAGCAGGGATTAACAGCTCTCTTCCAAAAACATCAGCAGTGATCTGCAGCCAGAGCGGTGAACGGGCGAAGCCGCCGCTTACGAACAGCTGCTTTGTCGGCCCTGCCGTCTCTTCCACGCTGTTGAACACATCATATACACTGAAGATAACTCCTTCAAGTACGGCTCTCGTCAAATGCTTCTGGTCATGTTCTATGGAAAGATTTATAAAACCTCCCCGGGCGCCCGGGTCCCACACCGGTGCTCTTTCCCCCTGCAGATACGGTAGAAATAAAAGAGAAGACGATTCCGGCTGAACCTGAGAAGCATCTTCCAAAAGCTGCTCAATGTTGTTATTTTTAAAAATCTTCTGCAACCATTGAAAGGCGATCCCTCCGTTATTAGTCGGTCCACCGACAATCCAGGCTTCTTCATCAAAGGCATAGCAGAACGTCCGCTGGTTTTTGGAAACAGCCGGCGTACTGCTCATCTGTCTTACTGCCCCGCTCGTGCCGATTGTCAGCGCTGTTTCTCCCGGATTAAGCGCTCCGATCCCAAGATTGGCCAGTGCCCCGTCGCTTCCTCCTGCAGCAAAAACAATCCCTTCCGGAAGCCCTGCTGCTGTCCGAATATTGTCTTTCAGTTCCGGAAGTACGTAAGCCGGGGGAACAGGCTCATTCAGCCTGTTGTTTGTTATATCGAGAGAAGCCAGTACCCGTTTGTCCCAATGCTTATTATGCACGTCAAAAAGTCCGGTGGCAGACGCAATAGAATAATCAACTACTTCCGCACCAAACCATCGGTAAAAAAGAAACTCCTTAATGGATACAAACTTTTTCGTTTTCCTGTAAAGATCAGCGCGGTGCTTTTTCAGCCAGTGAAGTTTGGTTAACGGAGACATCGTGTGAATCGGGGTCCCTGTCCGTTCGTAAATCCCGCTGCCTTCCGCAGACTCCAGAAGCATCTTCGCTTCTTCTGAACTTCGCGTATCCGCCCACGTAATGGAGTTCGTTAACGGTTCGCCTTTTTCATCAAGGCAGATAAGCGTATGCATTGCTGCAGAGAAACCTGCGGAAGAAACGGCATACTTGTCTGAAGGCAGAAGCCGTAGAGCTTCCAGAGCTGCTTTTTCAATTTCATAAGGGTCCTGTTCGGCCATTCCGCGCTGTGGATGCAGGAGTTCGTATGTCACCTCCGACTCTTCTACGCAGACACCATTCTGTCCGAAAAGAACCGCTTTTACACTCGTTGTGCCGATGTCTATTCCCAGTACGTGCTTTTCCACGTCATCCCTCCTCTATATTCTTTTTAACGAAATAGCCTGACGGATTTTATTAAGGGATTCATCCATCAATTCTTGTCTCTGCAGAGCAACATTTACATACAGGGCATCGATCAGACTCAGCTGGGCAAGGCGGCTTGCCAGCGCCTCCGAGCGGTAATCCGTTTCTGCCGACACGGTGTGAAGCGCTACGTCGGCGCGCTCTGTCAGCGGAGACTTGGCCAGATTTGTTACTGCAATAAGTTTTGCCCCGTTCTCCGCTGCAATGTCTGCCGCCTGTAGAATGTCACGGTTGGCTCCCGAATGGGAAATGAGAACTGCTGCTGATCCTTCTGACAGCTGAGAGGCCGCCATGACCTGCAGGTGGGAGTCGGAGTAGGCTACGGACGGAATCCCTGTCCGCATGAATTTATGATGAGCATCCGCTGCAATGACACCCGATCCTCCATTTCCATAAAATTCTACTTTGTCTGCACTGAGCAGGATATCCACTGCCATCTGAAAATCCTCTCCATTCACTACTGACAGTGTTTCTTCCAATGTTTTAATGTTCGTCTGGAATACTTTTTCAGCAACGGTTTTTGCATCGTCGTCTTCTTTAATGGTTTCGTGAATATTTTCAACTCCTGTAACTATTTCCGATGCCAGGGCGATTTTCAGTGCCTGGTACCCCTTAAAGCCAATTCGTTTACAGAAGCGGAAGACCGTTGCTTCCGCTACGTGGAGATTTTCGGCCACCTGACTGATTGTGGAATGTACAATTTCTTCCGGATGTTCCAGAATATAATCTGCTATTTTTTTTTCTTTATCGCGAAGGGAGGTATACACTGACCGGATCCGGTGCTTGCAGTGGGTCGCTTCTGTATTCGCTGCCATAATTTCACTTCCTTTTTTGTAACCGCTTCCCTTAATTATAAAGGATAAACCCAAATAAAAAAATATTTTTTTATTTTCGGGGTTGTAAAAGAAATTTTTTATCATATAATGGGACATAACCTGAAAGATACTAAAAGGAGGGAGACATACGATATGGAAATTGGTTTGGTTGGCTTAGGAAAAATGGGCTTTAATCTCGGCCTGAACTTTTTGGATCACGGCCATACAGTGGCAGCAACGGACGTCAACGAAGAACCTGTAAAGGAAATCAGCGGCCACGGTGCTGTGCCTGCTTCTTCATTGGAAGAGCTTGTAGGCAGACTGGAGGCACCACGGGTTGTATGGATGATGGTTCCGGCAGGTGATATTACTACCGGTGTCATTGAAGAACTTTCCACGCTTCTCGAAGATGGGGACATTCTGATTGACGGCGGCAATTCCAATTACGAAGAAACGTTAAAACGTGCTGAAACACTCGCAGAGAAAGGCATCTCGTTTGTAGATGTAGGGACTTCCGGAGGTGTTGAAGGTGCTCGGCATGGTGCCTGTATGATGGTCGGCGGGTCAGAGGAAGCAGTTAAAAAACTGGAACCCGTTTTTCGTGACGTTACAATTGAAAACGGTTACCTTCATGCAGGCGCTGCAGGAAGCGGCCACTTCCTGAAAATGATTCATAACGGCATCGAATACGGAATGATGCAGTCCATTGCAGAGGGATTTGACATTCTTGAAAAAAGCCCCTTCGACTACGACTACGAAAAAGTGGCTCAGGTATGGAACCACGGTTCGGTTATCCGCTCCTGGCTCATGGAGCTGACACAGGAAGCGTTCCGTAAAGATCCTGCTCTTTCCAACATCCGCGGAATTATGCATTCGTCCGGAGAAGGCAAATGGACAGTGGAAACCGCACTGAACCTCCAGACCCCTGCACCAGTCATTGCTCTTTCGTTAATGATGAGATACCGCTCCCTGGAAGAAGATACGTTTACCGGTAAAGTAGTAGCTGCTCTTAGAAATGAGTTTGGCGGGCATGAAGTAGTTAAAAAATAAACTTCTTGTTCCTTTAAGGGGGTGTTTCCAATAAAAAGTTCTGTCGTTCTTGCGATTGTCTCCATTATTTTTGCCGGTCTGGCCTGGACCCAGACTATCGGACTGCCGGAACAGTCTGCCCTGTTTCCACGAATCATTCTTGGAAGCATGGCAGTTGTCGGGGTCCTGATGCTGATCGATGGTCTCCGCGGCGGTAAACAGTCTGCTTCGGAAGACACCAGCCTGTCACGCAGTGTGTTTGTTTTCCAGATTGTTATCCCCGGCCTGATTATGCTTTTCGGCTACTTTCTGCTTACGATGGTAGGATTTTTCGCTACTTCCTTTATCATCATCGTTATTCTTTACCTTTACCAGAAATACCGAATGCATCAAAAGAAGCCGGCAGGAGCGGATCTGCTGCGCGGAGCGGTACTGGCAGGAACCGTCACACTGACAGCCTACCTTGTATTCTCTGTCATCCTTGGTCTCCCTACACCGTCCGGAAGATTTTTGTGATTTTAGTAAGCGCTTAATTATCATTATAAGAGGAGTGTTTCATATGAAAAAAGTAATAGGTCTCTCCAGCGTAGCTCTACTTGGTGTTCTTGCAGCCTGCGGAAACAACGCAGAAGAAAATAACGCACCGGCTGACGATACAGGAAACAACAATGCGGAGGGAAATGAGGAAGCGGCAGCCGACGTCGATTACCCGGAAGGTCCCATTGAAATTATCGTTCCTTACAGTGCCGGCGGTGGCGGAGATACCGTAGCCCGGATTATCGGGGACGCCCTGGCAGAGGAACTCGATGCCCAGGTGAACGTAGTAAACCGTGAAGGTGCCGGCGGAGAAATCGGTATCGCTGAAATGGCTGCTGCGGAGCCGGACGGCCACACGCTCGGCGTCTTCGGCTATCCGGACAACTACGTACTTGAGGAAACAGGAGATACGGACTTTTCGTTCGACAGCTTTGAATATCTCGCTTCTTTTGACGATGTGCCACACGCTTTATTTGCGGCCCCGGACAGCGAGTTTGAATCGATTGAAGATCTCGTCAACTACGCAGAAGAAAACCCGGGCGAAGTAACGATCGGAGAATCCGGCGCTCTCGGCCTGCTGAAAATTCTCGCTTTTGAAGATCAGGCGGAAATTGATGTTTCTCCGGTAAATTATGACGGCGGTGGTGAGCTGATCAACGGTCTTCTCGGCGGCCATATTGATATTGCCTCCTCCTCTATTACAGCAGCTCCGGAAATTGTCGACGCCGGCGGTGAGCCGCTCGGCTATGCAGCTCCGGAACGTCTCGAAATGTTTGATGAGTATCCAACTCTTGAAGAGCAGGGATATGACATGGACCTTGGTGTAAGACGTGTTGTTGTAGCTCCGGCAGATGTACCGGATGAAGTCCGCGACGCTCTGACAGATGTCATGGATCAGCTCGGTGAATCTGAAGAGCTGGAAGAGCAGTTTACAAATGCGGAACTGCCTTACAACTACCTGGACTACGATGAGCTGAACGACTACCTTAATAACACGAATGAGTCCCTGCAGCCGATTATCGACAACAACCAGGACGACTTTTAAGACAGATTGATGCAGACAGGCAGTCACTGCTTCATGGCAGTGACTGCTGCCTTTACTATTGCCCTGGGAGGCCTGGTTTATGGAAACTCTCGACATTTTGCTGAGTACTCTTTCACCGAGCGTACTGATGATAGTATTTATCGGTGTACTGATAGGAATTATCGTAGGAGCGATCCCCGGTCTTAACGGCGCTATTGGTATTTCCCTTCTGCTGCCATTGACTTTTGCGATGGATCCGCAGAACGGTCTCCTGCTGCTGGGCGGAATTTACATGGGGGGAATGTACGGTGGTTCGATCACCGCCATTCTTCTTAATGTCCCTGGTGATATCGTTGCTGCTCCTGCAGCGATGGAAGGGTATCCGCTGACAAAACAGGGGCGATCGAAAGAAGCACTTTACTATTCTATTTTTTCGAGTATGGTCGGCGGTTTTCTCGGCGTACTTGTACTCATTCTCTTTACGCCGCCGCTTGCGAATTTTGCACTGATGTTCGGTCCGGCGGAAATGTTCTTTATTTCCCTGAGTGGTCTCGTCGTCATCGGGGCGATCGCCGGAAATAACTTATATAAGTCAGCTTTTGCCGCCCTTCTCGGTCTGTTTGTCAGTACAATTGGAATTGATATGGCGGCCGGTGCAGAACGATTTACGTTTGACGCACTTACGCTCAGGCAGGGTATCAACCTGATTCCTGTTGTGCTCGGTCTTTTCTGTTTTGCGGAAATGTTTTTGAATATCGGAAAGAAAGCGAACGAAGTTATTACGTATAAAGATCAGCCGATTAAACGGATGACTGTTATTAAAGATATATTCAAGCACAAATATCTTGTAGCTAAGTCCAGCGTAATCGGTACGGCTATTGGGGTTCTGCCGGGTGTCGGTACAACACTCGCGGTTTTTCTTTCCTACGGGGAAGCGAAACGCACCTCCAAACGCCGTCAGGATTTTGAAAAAGGAAATACGGAAGGTATTATCGCTGCAGAATCTGCCAACAATGCCACTGTCGGAAGCTCCATGGTTCCCCTGCTCGCTCTCGGGGTTCCAGGAAGTCCGACAACGGCCATCATTGCAGGTGCCCTGATCATTCACGGCATTGTTCTCGGACCAAGCCTTTTTGAACAGCGTCCGGATGTAGCGTACACGTTCCTTTACGGAATGCTCCTCACCGTTTTTGCCATGGGTATTATCGGTGCCGTAGGGATTAAGTATTTCTCCTATATTTTAAAGGTTAAGCAGGAGTTTATCGTTCCTACCGTTCTGATTTTTGCCATTTTTGGTGCCTACAGTATCCGTAACAGTCTCTTTGATGTACTGATTGCTATTATCATCGGTGTTTTCGGTGCTGTTTTCAAGAAAACAGGTGTACCGCTTGCACCTATCATCATCGGTGTCGTACTCGGCCCGCTGATTGAGAGAAATCTCACCCGTTCCATGACAATTGCCGAAGCACAGAATATCCCCCTCCTTCAGTACATGCTGACGAATCCACTCGCTCTGGTACTGCTGGCCTTTGTTATTCTTCTTCTCGTTGTTGTCGTACGAATGAGAAAGAAAGATTTCGGATAAAAAAATTTTCATATTGAATCCCCCTGATACATTCTGTGTCAGGGGGTTTTTCACATAGGAAATTCGGACAATTTCACCATAAAAAAACGCGCTGATCTCTGTCAGCGCGTTTTGTCTTATACAGCTTTCTTTTCTTTCGAAGCTTCCTGTGCAGCTCGGTCTGCTTCCAGACGCTGCTGAAGAACGGACGGCTTCGCTTCTTTCTCCGGACGCAGTTTGGTCATAAAGTAGTCGAGTGCCCACCCTGCTCCGGCTCCAATGCACAGCCACAGCAGAAGATTATTTGCCAGAAATCCAATCAAAAGCGCGATACCAACGGCCGACAACAGAAACATATCCTTTAAATTCACAATCTCTCTCCCTTATACTGGCTTATTTTCCTGAGTGCCCCAGAAATGCTTATGTATCTGCCTATTCAGGCAAAAATTAAATCATTCGTTCTTTGATGTTTTCATTAAAATGAACTATTCTACCCTCTATCTTATAAGTTAAAACTGATTATTGCACTACTTTTTCTTAAAAAAATGAAATTTAACACTAATGTAATATTTTCTCATTGTATACAGATCTTTCTTCGCTGAATTTTGATATGATGTTTTATAATGAGATCTATTTTTCGAAACTTTCTAAAGGCAGGACTCCTCTTCCACGGAGGATATCAGCAGACAGTTTTCTCCACCGCTCTTCAGACACTTTAAAAGGAAGGGAGTTTATTATGATTCATTCAGCTGAACGAATGCCCCCGGCTGTTAAGCTGCTCCTTGTATTTCATCTGCTGCTGGCTCTCGGTGCTTTTTTCGGCGGAGGTGGTCTTGTAATAGATCCGAGCGGAAATTTACTAATACTTCCTCTTTCTTTTCTCGATCGGTCCCCTTTTTCCTCCTACCTGCTGCCGGGCGTAATGCTGATCGTGCTGTTCGGTTTTATTCCTCTCATAACTGTGTGGGGATTTATACGCCGACCTTCCTGGAAAGCACCGGAGGTTATCAACCTGTTTAAAGAAAAACACTGGGCGTGGAGCGTGTCTTTATATACAGGGTTTGCCCTCGTTATATGGATCATCGTTCAGACCTATTTTTTTCAGCAGGTGCTTGTTATTCATCTTGCCTGTGCCGGCCTTGGCCTGCTCATTCAGGCCGTCACGGTACTGCCCCAGGTCCAATCGTGGTTCGAAAAGACATAAAAAAGCCCGTTCTGCTTTATTATCGCAGCGGGCTTTTTCTCCTTGGACGAAGTGTTCCTGCACTTTCCACATACAGCATTCTCTAGCCTTCCGCTTTTTGAATAAAAAAACCGTCTTTTTCGCTCCATTCTCCAATATAAATATCTTTCAGACGGCAGCCTTCTTCCTGAAGGGCTGTTTTCAGCCAGTCTTTATCCCGGCCGAGTGCCTTTAATTCTTTTTCATGTATACTCCCATCTTCAATCAGCAGGTAAGTCGGCACATTTTCTTCAAATTCGTCAAAGTAATCCCTTTTCGTAAGCGGTGCTTCCCCCCCTTTTTCAAGAACACTGAGCATGCCGCTCGTTTCCAGAATGGCGTATTTTACTTCCCGGATGGAAAACACCCCCTGCATTCGAAGCAGCGTACGCAGCTGTTCCACTTCCAGTTTGTTTCTTCGGAGGTTTTTTGGGTTTACTACCCCTTCCTTAATTAAAACGTGCTTTCCGCCTTTTATCAGGGTCCGGAATTTATCAGAACGCTGGGCCAGGGTTTCCACTCCCCAGATCATGGAACCCCATACGGCAAAGGTAAAGGCAATGTGCTGAACCTGAATATCAGGATCATACATTGCCTGGTCGACTATTCCCCCTAAAATCAAGACGTAGACAAAATCTATCGGCGTTACCTGGGAAAGCTGCTTTTTCCCAAGGAATCTAGTAATAATAAGTACTCCCACTACCCCGACTGCAAGAGCTGTAACAATGGACAAATACATAGGATGCACCTCTTTCTCATGTTGTAATCACGTTCCTGCAGTAACCTTATTTTCTTTCTCTTGTAACGTCCCGTCAACCTCTTTCTTTTTTACGTTATATTCGCTGGTAATCATTGGAGGAAAAATAAAAAAAGCAGCCACCTTCTTGAGGCGGATGCTTTTTCTGAGTGTTAATTGAGCCTTTTTTAAAGTATAAATCAGCTTGTCTGCTCTACGATTCCGCAGGCGTAACGATCTCCGGCGTCACCAGTATCATGAGTTTCCTCATCCGGCCCCGGTTCTCCGCTTTCTTCTGACACATAACGGTCCGGGATATGACCGAAATTATCCGGATCTTCGTGAATCATGACAGAAACTTCATCTTCGAGCATTTCTTCTATTGTAAAACGATCTGTTGTAAACGAAAGGGAGGCTGTCCCATCTTCATTTACGAGAAGCGGGGGCATATCGCCCGCGTGTTCTCCATGATCAGAATCATCCGGGTTGTAATGTCCTTCTGCTGTAGTGAAATCCTCTTCCGGTTCACAGACAGCTTCGTCATGTAGATGGAACCCGTGATAACCTGCTTCGACGTTTTCTATGTCTGCTTCCACTCGTACAACGTCATCTTCTTCATAAAAAGAAACCGTGCCGACACTTTCACCTTCTGTATCTGCCATTTCAGCTACGGCCTCTCCGCTGCCTTCTGCCTCCTCCGTTTCATTGCTTTCTTCATTCTCCGAAGCTTCATTGGCCCCGTCTTCTTCAAGTTCGTCTTCGTCATCTACTTCCAGATTATTATTGTTACCGCCTTCCCGGCCGCCTTCTCCGGTATTTTCCTCATTCACCTCTCCGCAGCCTGCTATTAAAGCTGCGG
>PWLM01000246.1 GCA_003560495.1 Bacillus sp. (in: firmicutes)
CATACTGAACCGCCTTCCTATGGAAATGTACCTTTTCATAGTCTATCATAAATACAAACAGATCAGGCCGGCAGATCTGCAGCGGGAAGAAGCCTTTGTACGAAATAAATTCAGGAATTTATCCTGTTATAAAAAGGCAGCTGAGATCTTTCTATGAGAGAGGCCGGGATGCTTTATAAAAAACTGATCACGGAGAAAGGTTACAATGGAAAGGGGAAATCATAATGGAATGGCATATCAAAAAATTTGAAGACTTGTCGTTGGAAGAACTTTACCGTATTCTCCAGATCCGGGTGGAAGTATTCGTGGTGGAACAGAACTGTCCGTATCCGGAAATCGATGGAAAAGATAAATACTGCTGGCATTTGTATGCCGAAGAACATGGGGAGATACTGGCCTACGCGAGACTGCTCCCGCCTGGTATCAGTTACGAAGAAGCGGCTATAGGACGTGTACTGGTTGCAGGAGCATACAGAGGAAGCGGATTGGGAAAAGAGCTTATGGAACAGTCGGTGGTATTTTTGATTGATAAAATGAATTACAGCAGCATCCGTCTACAGGCGCAGGAATATGCAGAACAATTTTATTCGTCCTTTGGGTTTCAAAGAATCTCAGAAATTTATCTGGAAGATAACATCCCACATGTGGACATGAAAAAGGTGGACTAGGAAAAACAACCCTTAAGATGTATAATAATGGTAGTTGTTTTGTTGCAGGGACGAATGGAGGGAAGCAAATTGGGCAGTATTTGTTATGAAAACATTATTCGGACTCTTCCTGTAGGGTATGCTTATCAAAAAATGATTTTTGAAGATGGGGAAGCTGTAGATTACCTCATTCTGGACATGAACGACAAAATGGAGGAAATTCTTGGTCTGCAGATGGATGACACCGTCGATAAACGCATGCAGGAAATTCTCCCGGCACCGGAAGAAAAGCACAGGGACTGGGTTCAGACTTATAACGAAGTACTTACGAATGGAGAGATGATGATTCTGGAGAGGTATTCCCATGCTCTTCAGCGCTGGTACAAAGTACAGATTATTCCGCACGGAAAAGATCTTTTTTCTGTCATATTTATGGATATTACAGAAGAAAAAGCGACGCTCTCCATGCTCGACACTTTTTTTTCAGGCAGTCTGGGCCTCCTTGTGAGACTGGATGCATCGGGAGCAATTCTGGAAGTAAATCCCGAGTGGGAGACCGTAACAGGTTATGCCCGGAGTGAGATGCTCGGCAGGAATATGACAGAGTTCATCCGGAACGAAGACCGGGAAGAAGCGTGCCGTGTCTTTCAAAGAGCCGGAAGAGGAGAAGCAGTCCGGGGGCATGTGAACTGCGTACTGACGAAAAAAGGGAAAAAACGGCTTATTGAATGGCATTTGTTTGAGCAGGATGGAAATATTTACAGTACGGCACTGGACATTACAGAACGGTCTATCCGAGATAGTGAAATGCAAAGAAGAGAAGCGATGCTGAAAAATTTGACGGAAGAAATACCAGGGGGACTCTGTCAGCTGAAAATTAACAGGGAAGGACGTTTCACTCTTCCTTATTATTCCGACGGGTTTCTTGAATTGTTTGAAATGAAACGGGGCACACTTAAAGACCGGCCTTACCTTCTGTTAGAGAAAGTGCATGAAGACGACAGAGATAAAGCACTGCAGTCGCTCCTTCATTCCAAAGAGAGCCAAAGCCGCTGGTTTACTGAAGTCCGCATACGTAAGCTGGCAGGCGATGTGCGCTGGATCCGCGCCAGCTCCAAACCGGTCTTTATGGAGGACGGAAGCATTATATGGCACGGGTACATTACGGATATTACGGAAGAAAAAAACAAAGAGCTGGCATTAAAAGAAAGTGAAGAAAAAATGCGCGGTCTTTTTTCGCAGGTACCGGGAATGATTTATCAGTTTAATGTTCATCCATCGGGAGAACATGAACTTGTAACAACTTCCAACGGAATCTGGGATCTGGTTAAACTGAAGCCCGAAACGGTCTATGAAGACATAAAGAGTATGTTTGCACGTGTCCATCCGGAAGATCTTCCTAAAATGATTTCCCTGATTGAAGAGAGCAAGCAGAGTGAAAAAATGTGGAATCAGGATTTCCGTGTAATTCATCCTGATCTGGGGGTAAGGTGGGTAAGGAGCAACGCTTCACCGACAAAACTGGAGGCCGGTGTCATGCGTTTTTACGGGTATACGTATGATATTACGGAACTGAAAGAAAAAGAAGAGGCCATCGACCGCAGAGACAAATTAATTTCAGGGATATCCGCCCAGGTGCCGGGGGTGATTTACCAGCTTGTCAGCCGGGGGCCGGGAGATTACCAATTTTCGACTGCTACGGGGAGTCTTCATCGAATTTTCGGGGCTCACCTAGCCAAACGGGATATTTCAGATCTCGATCTGAACGAATTCGTTCACGAAGAGGATCTGCCGGATCTTTATCACAGTCTTGATATTTCCAGAGAGGAAAAGACACCGTTCGATGAAACGTTCCGCCTGGTCAAACGAAGCGGGGCTGTCAAATGGCTGAGAGCCTCAGCAGACCCGCGGAAAATGGAAGGCGGTGAAACGATGTGGAGCGGCTATATTACAGATGTAACGGACAGTAAACTGACGGAATTTGCTCTTCGGGAAAGTGAACGCCGCTACCGGACGCTCGCTGAGCAGATGGAAATAATGGCCTACCATGATCCACTGACCGGCCTTCCAAACAGGCGCCTTCTGTTTGACCGCATGGAGCAGCTCGTCCGGCAGACGAGCAGAACAGGCACAAAGCTCGGCGTACTGTTTCTTGATCTTGATAATTTCAAGTCGATCAATGATTTATATGGGCATGATACTGGGGATAAGCTGCTTGTAAAAGTTGCGGAAAAGCTGAAAGGTGCCGTGAGAAAAACAGATACGGTAGCCAGAATGGCCGGGGATGAATTTTTGATTGTATTTACTAATATTCATACTGAACATAATTTAAAAACCGCAGCAAGTTCGGTAATGGAACAGTTTCATGAGGAAATGCAGATAGGGGAGCATTTTCTGAAAGTTGAAGCTTCGAGTGGAGCGGCACTCTACCCGGATCACGGGGTGAATATAGAAACGCTGCTGAAAAATGCAGATAAAGCCATGTACTTGAAAAAAAAGAAAAACAAAAA
>PWLM01000143.1 GCA_003560495.1 Bacillus sp. (in: firmicutes)
TATATTTAAGGCTTACCAGCTTGCTTTTTTCACTCCGGGAATCTGCCCTTTATGAGCATGCTCCCTGAAAGCAATCCGGGACATCTCAAACTTACGCAGTACGCCGTGAGGGCGGCCTGTTACGCGGCATCTTCTCGTAAGGCGAACAGGGGAAGAATCTTTTGGCAGTTTTCTTAAAGCTGCATAGTCACCCTTTTCTTTCAACTCCCTGCGTTTTGCAGCATATTTTGCGACCAGTTCTTCTCTCTTTTTTTCCTTAGCGATTTTAGATTTCTTAGCCATACGTTATTATCTCCTTTAAAAATTAGTTTGTTTCCTGCATGCAGTGTAAAATAAAATTTTTAGTGTTGTGCTCTCCTTTAGAGGAAGAGGTATCTTTCAATGGAATTTCCCTCAAAGTTACTTGATCGAGGTGCTTCAGCGTTTCCGAATGTATTTTTTGTTCAATTACCTGAATTAGCTGAAAAACAGATTCTTCGGTCAGTTGAAACCTTTGACTCAGCATCCTCACTGGATATCTGTCAGTGAGGAGCTGAAGAAACTCCTCTTCTGTTTCTGCGATACCGGCAAGTTCCAGTTCCGCCTGCTCATTAGCAGCAAATAAAAGGTAGTCATCCTCATGCAGGTTTTGAATACATAGTTTCCGGACAAATTCATATTTTGAACTTCCCACGAACACAACCTCCTTTCATAAATCAAAATAATTACGATTTATAAGTTAATTTAATCACATTCCAAAATGAGTGTAAAGAAACAAATCGTAATTATTTTGATTTACAAATCGTAATGTTTACGATAAAATCCTTGATGAAGGAGAAATGAATAAGCTGTAATCGTTGATTGCAGGCAGTTAATTTCATTCTCATTAAGAGATTAATTGAAAGTATATTATAGAAAGGAGGCGGGACCTTGTATAAATGGATCATCATTGGAGGGGGCATCCACGGCTGCACGGCAGCGAATTTTTTATCGGAAAATGTTTCGCCGTCAGAAATGAAAATTATTGATCCTCACAAAGGGCCGATGGATCTCTGGAAAAAGAGAACGGAATATATCGGTATGGAGTTTCTCCGCTCTCCTTCTGTGCATCACACGGATAAAGACGCTTTCAGTCTTCAAAAATTTGCGGGGGATAGATCGGACCCTAAAAATTTCTACGGGAAATACAAGCGGCCTAATCTGCATGTATTTAATGAGCATGCTTTAAAAACTTTTTACGGCAACGGCCTTGAGCGCTCCTGGGAACAGGGGACTGTAGAACAAGTTTATAAAGAATCAAATGGATGGACAGTGAAAACTGCGCAGGGTAAAGCCTTTCGATCAGAAAATGCAGTAATAGCAGTCCGGCCTAATAATAAAGTCAATATTCCGAAATGGGCATTAAAGCTTAAAAAAAGCAGGGCTGATATTTATCATATTTTTGAAGAGCATCCTCCTGATTTAAAAGAAGTGTCTCTTCCTATAACAGTAGTTGGAGGAGGGATCAGCGCTGCACATACAGCGCTGAAGCTTGGAGAAATGCATCCAGGAAAAGTGACACTTCTAAAAAGGCATCCGTTTCGTATTCACAAATTCGACAGCGATCCAGGCTGGCTCGGCCCTAAATTCCTTTCTTCATTTCAGCGTCTGAACAATTATGAAGAGCGCCGGCATGCCGTTAACGAAGCAAGGTATAAAGGATCGCTGCCAAAAGACATATATTATAAACTTCTCCGCCTTCAGAAGCAGGAAAAGCTGATGATAACCGATGGAGAAATTCAAAAAGCAGAAAGGACCAGTGATGGCAGCATCCATCTTCATTTAGAAGACGAACAAAATTTATTTACAGGAACCGTTCTGCTCGCCACCGGTTTTGTATCATCGTTAGAAGAAGAAAACTGGCTGCAGGAGCTGATTCAAAATGAACAGCTGCAGTGTGCGAAATGTGGGTATCCAATTGTATCCTCTTCCCTTGAGTGGTGCAGACACTTATATGTTGCCGGTCCACTGAGTGAACTGGAAGTCGGACCGACCGCCGGAAATATTTCAGGAGCCCAGAAAGCAGCGGAACGGATTGCTGCAAGTATTAAATAAAAGTATCCAGGAGGATTTATGACGAATAAAATACCAGTAACTGTTCTGAGTGGTTATCTCGGTGCAGGTAAAACAACTCTTTTAAATCATATTCTGCATAACCGGGACGGTCTTCGTGCAGCAGTAATAGTAAATGATATGAGTGAAGTCAATATCGACGCCGAAATGGTGAAGCAGGGAGGGTTCTCACGTACGGAAGAAAAACTGGTGGAACTGCAGAACGGCTGCATCTGCTGCACGCTGCGGGAAGATTTAATTATGGAAGTGGAAAAACTCGTACAGGGAGGAAATATTGATTATCTTGTTATTGAATCCACCGGTATTTCAGAGCCTATTCCTGTAGCACAGTCTTTTACTTACATGGATGAAGAACTCGGTATCAGGCTTCCGGACATCTGCCGGCTCGATACGATGGTAACTGTAGTTGATGCAGCTCATTTCTGGAAAGATTATTCCGCGGGGGAAAGTCTTCTTGACCGGAGCCAGGGAGCGGATGAAGAGGATGAAAGAGAAATTTCAGATCTCTTAATTGATCAGGTGGAGTTTGCAGATGTCCTGCTTATAAATAAAACAGATCTCCTGAGTCCCGAAAAAACAGAAGAGATGGAAAAAGTTCTTCAAAAGCTGAATCCGGAAGCTGAAATAATAAAAACTGTTCATGCTGCTGTTCCGCTCGATAAAGTAATCGGCACAGAGCGTTTTCAATTCGAAAAAGCAAGTCAGGGGGCCGGCTGGATAAAAGAATTGAATGAGGAGCACATTCCCGAAACAGAAGAATACGGCATCAGTTCTTTCGTATATAAAAGGAGGCGGCCGTTTCATCCGGAGCGCTGGCTGCAATGGCTTGAAAGCTGGCCGGAGGAGATAATCCGTGCTAAAGGCTTTTTCTGGCTGGCTTCAAGACATGACACGGCAGGCCTTCTATCCCAGGCCGGTCCTTCACTTTCTATTCAGGGGGCAGGACAGTGGGTGGATGCCTGGCCGGAAGAGGAAAAAATGCAGCATTTTGTGGAAGAGCCGGAAATTTTAGAAACGTGGGATGAAAAATTCGGGGACAGAATGACAGAGCTTGTTTTTATCGGCATTCACTTCACCCGTAGAGAAATAGAAGAAACACTGGACCGGTGTCTGCTGACAGAGGAAGAAATGAAACAGAACTGGAACGAGTTAAAAGATGAGCTTCCGGAGTTTTATGGAGAATAGACGTTGTTATGTTTAATTAGTTGGTGAAAATGTATGCTGATAAAAGCTGGACAGAATAAAAATCCCAGGGAAAAATTTCAGAAAAATGGAATCTGATGGAACTTTCTGAAATGAATACCCGTACATAGTAAGAGAAGGTGTTTCGGGAGGGATTTTTATTCAATTAATTAAAACAGCCGCTATCGGTATCGCTTTTCTTATGTTAATGACAGGGTGCACTTCATCTGCAGAGCAGGAAATCAAAGAACTTGGGAGCGGCTACGGGCTGGATGTGCAGACCGTGGATGGAACAACAACAGAGGATGAAAGACTTACTGTGCTGAATTTAAGAAGTGCCGAAAGACTGTTTCAGTACATTAGACAGTCTTTAGAGGAAGAAAATTACAGTGACACGTATTCCATAGAAAAGCACGAAATACTGGACAAGCCGGTGGAGGATGTAAAGACGAGCGGATCCTACCGAGCCTCCAATGCTGTTTATACGGAACAGGGGGAGATGTTTGCAGAGTTCAGCCGCAATATAAGGCTGGATTATGAAGCTGAAACTGAAAATACAGATCCCCGTCCCCAGGATCTGTATTTAACAAATATGGAAGCCGCAGCTACTGGCATGCCTGGGTTTGAATGGTCGGAGTACAGTACAGCCTGTGGATTTATCGACGATACGGGAGAAATTATCGTATTTACCGATGGGAAATGGAAAATTCACTTTATGTATGAGGAAGAGGAAGTATATTTTGAAGTTGAAGATGACTGGTATGTGGCTTTTACTCCGGAACAGATGATGGACTAGCTTTTAAATCCACTACAGATAAAACAGGGATAGGTGTAGTTATTTATGAAATGGAGAGAGCTTTTGTTCCAGGATCCTTCACCCGAAGTGAAGAAAGTAAATCTATGGCTTGCGGGAATCACCATCCTTTTCATTGTCGCAGCAGCCTCCGGGCTTATTCCGATTGAAGCTTCCGCTTTAGTGACAGTGCTGTGTCTCGCAGTATCTGCAGGAGTATTCATATTTTATGCCGTGAAGGCGTCCGGTAGTTCTTAAGATGAATTAATCGAAATTAATTCAGCGGGGTTTTCATGTGCGAAGTTCCTCGTTCAAGTTATCCATAAAATGCTGTCATGACAACGAAGTCATGACAGCATTTTTGAATTTGAAAATTTAGTCCGGATAAAGACATTTATTCATCTTTATCTACGACATCGAATTCATACTGCACATGTTCATGCACTTCTTCATCTTCCAGGTGCACCATTACGTGATATGTGCCGCTCTCTTCCAAAGTCGTTTCTTTTTCGTAAGTACCGGCTTCTGTTTCCTCTGCATCCAGCCACATTCTCTGCTCGTCTCCATGCTGCCAGATTTCCAGACTTATATCGCCATTCTCCCAGGCTTCTTCTTCCCAGGTAACATCCATGGAGATAGTGACCGGCTCTTCTACAGTGGTTTCTTCAGGAGTATTCCATGCAATATCCATGCTTTCGTGAAGCGGATGATCATGAGCTTCCTCTTCTTCATGGTTGTGTTCATGGTTATTCTCACCGTGGTTATGGTTATCCATATCATCCGGATGCTCCGTATCTTCTGCTTCTTCTATTTCTTCTTCAGGGGGTTCTCCGACAACGATGTCGTGAACCGGCATCACGTGCATTCCACGGGCAGTCGTATGAGGCTGAATATGATAAACAGCTTCATTCTCAAACTCATAGGAGACACTGTACCAGCCCTCTTCACCGGGAAGGTCCGCTTCAATCATGTCGCTGCCTTCTTTGGA
Organism: Bacillus sp. (in: firmicutes); assembly: GCA_003560495.1. Lineage (GTDB taxonomy): Bacteria > Bacillota > Bacilli > Bacillales > Salisediminibacteriaceae > Alkalicoccus. The sequence goes on from PWLM01000143.1 coordinate 5,055, forward strand.
CCCTGCTTCCCACACTTCAAATTTCACTTCACTTGCATCATCGACGAGTTCTTCTCCCTGGGTGACAAGCACTTTCAGCTCGGCCTCTTCCCCGGGATCGAGGGCTTCCGGTGCTTCTATTTCAGCTTCCAGCTGTTCCATGTTAATTTCGTCCACGCCGACAGCGCCGCTGTTTTCATCTGTTTCTTCTGCGGTGCCGCATGCAGCCAGCAGGCCGCATATGCTCGTTAAAATCAAAGCTTTTTTCATTATTATCTATCCTTTCCAATTCATAAAATATCAGGATGTCTGGAAGAGCAGCAGTTCTGTTTCATGCCGATTTCTGCAGCCTCTGCAGCTTCTTCGAGTTTGTGGAGCGAACCTCCAAACCCTTTGATAAACTTGGAAGCTTCCTCTCTGCGTTGAAAGGCCAGAACCTGCGGACTGCAGCAGGAAGAAGGAAGGCTGCTGTCCACTACAAAAACGCCATTCATTGCGTTAAATGTTGTATCCAGGAGAAAATCCCGTGAAATAATATTGCTTATCTCACTTTTTTTCTCCTTAAATCGAAGCAGGGCACAGTGGGCGCAGCATACTTTTTCTTTTCTCCCGTCTTCATACACTAAACGTGCAGCGGCACGGCTGTCCGAAGGCTTAAAGCAGTAGACACAGATATTGTCATCCACTGCAGGTGTCTTCACTGAAGTAATACCGCGAGATGTTTTTAATACCTTTCCTTCTTCCTGCAGCTTTTGAATATCCCTGTAAATTGTCATTTCCGATACCTGACACACCCTGCTGATATCTGCTACCTGGACAATTTCGTGTCTTTCCACCATCTTTGTAATAATACTTCTTCTTTCCAGAGGCTTCATTTAAAAATCCTTTCTTTTTGTTTGTAATAGTAACGAACCGGACAGCCCCCGGCCCGGTTACAACCGACAACTCCTCTTCAGAAACCTGTTTCTATGTACAACCATAGTGTATACGAAAATAGAAAGAAGAAGTGAGGTTTTTTGTGATAATATGTGACAAATTATCATCTTTTTAAGTTCAGCGGAGCATAAAATTTGCGCTTTAGTACCTGCATTTAAGCAGAAAAGCTATAATTGTGGAATTCCTTATATTTTAAAAAATGGCAGAAGAGAATGGGAAAATTTTCAATATATCGGATATTTGTTTTTTTAAGTGAACATAAAGCTTATAATTAATAGAGAACAAGCGAAAAATTTGGGAAATAAATAAATTTATTACATCGACATTAAAGGGAGTATGTAAATGAGAAAAACAATCATTATGGGTGCCACAGCCCTCGCAATTGGAGGAGCTGCTGCGCTTTTATTCATAAATGACAGTGATCTTCATGTGCCCCACTCTACACATGAAGAACTCGATTATAATGTGCGTATTCATGAAGACCGCATGGAGATTTATAGCGAGGAAGGATGGGAGGAAGTTCCAGTCAAGGGGGTGAACCTCGGAATGGCGAAGCCCGGTACATTTCCTGGTGAAGCAGGAATTTCCAGGGAAGAGTACCGACGCTGGTTTGAGCAGATAGGTGAAATGAATGCGAATACGATCAGAAATTATACGCTTCATCCACCAGAATTTTATGAAGAGCTGCTTGCCTACAATCAGCAGGCCGACGAACCGATATATTTATTTCATGGCGTATGGATCGAAGAAAGACCTTTGGAAGAAACGATGGATGCTTTTGACGAAGACATCACCGAAGAATTCCAGGAAGAGATGAAGCGGATAGTAGATGTGATTCACGGCAGTGCGGAAGTAGAGGAGCGTGCCGGCCACGCCCACGGTGAATACACTGCTGATATTTCTTCTTATGTAGCCGGCTGGATGCTCGGAATTGAATGGCATCCGGAAATGGTGGACAACATGCTGCAGAAATATCCGGATCTTGGAGACTACGACGGAAATTATTTCACTACAGAGAATGCAGCCCCGATGGAGTACTGGCTTGCCGAACAGTTTGACGTGCTTTTCGACTACGAAAAAGACAATTATCAGGTGATGCGACCTTACAGTTTCACCAACTGGGTGACGACTGATAATCTGGATCAGCCGTCTGAACCGTCTGAGGACGAGGACCTGGCAGAGATTAACCCTAACCACATATTCCCAACAGAGGAAGCGGCGGAAGTTGGGACTTTCGCTGTTTATCATGTGTACCCCTATTACCCGGAATTTCTCAATTTGGAGGAAGACTATTTAACGTTTGAAGATCATCTCGGCAACCCGAGTAACTACGCAGGCTATCTGCATGATCTTCATCAGGCTCACGATATTCCGGTCCTGATTGGGGAATTTGGAATTCCTTCTTCCCGGGGGAAAACCCATAATAATCCCTTCGGCTGGAATCAGGGTTTTATATCTGAAGCAGAGCAGGGAGAGATTGTATCCTATCTTTATGATGTCATTATGGAGGAAGGGATGCTTGGAGGTCTCGTGTTTACCTGGCAGGATGAATGGTTTAAGAGAACGTGGAATACGATGGATTACGATAACCCGGATCGGCGGCCTTTCTGGTCCAATGCTCAGACAAACGAACAGCATTTTGGGCTTCTCAGCTTTGATCGTCATAAAGTTCGTATTAACGGAGAAGATGACTGGGAGGAGGGGAGCATAGTTACTGAGCAGGAGGGGGAACCGCTGCAAAGAGTAAGTGCAGATCATGACGAAAGATATTTATATTTGAAGGCTGAAGGAGAAATTGAATCAGAAGATGAACTGGATTTCTATTTCAGTATACGGGAGGAAAATGGAATCGAAGCCGGAGGAATGAAAGCAGATTTTCGGCTGTCTCTTAATGAGGACAAAGGCAGAATGATGATCGCAGGCGATTATGATACTTTTTTCCATGACTACGGAGAAGATATCACAGAGGAAACTTACTCAGATAAGGAAAAGAAAGAAATCATGACTTCTTTTCAGCCAATCCGTTTAGCCCTGAACAAAGAAATCATACGTCCAGACACCGGGGAAACAATTCCTTTTGAATATTATGAAACAGGAGAATTCCTTCACGGGCAGGCGGATCCGGAGGAGGAGGAGGAATATAATTCCCTTCATGATTACATGTTTTCAGCAGAAAATAACTATGTGGAAATACGGATTCCATGGATGCTTTTAAACGCAAAAGATCCGAGTCAGCGGGAATTTATTGGAGATCTTCAGAATGAAGGACTGAGTGATTCTATTTTTATAGATAATATAGCAGTGAGTGCTGTTTTAAGGAGAAGTGAGGATAAAACTTCCACCCTTCCTGTCGGAAATTATACGTGGGAGAAATGGGAGGAACCAATGTATGAAGAGCGGTTAAAACGTTCCTACTATGACATCCAGGATGTTTTCTCGAAGTACGGCAGCCATCCGGCAGAAGCGGAGTAAGCAGTGTGAGTACTATTAGACGTTCATGAAGAAGTTTTTACAGCAGTGGAACTGAAAGAACTTATGTTTGAAAACGCTCAAAAGGACATTCAGTATTACGAAACGTTCACTGAATGAATAATTATGATTTTTTTGCCGAAGCTCTGTTATCATAGAAGTGGATTCCGTTTGTTCAGGCGGAAAGCTCAGTGCTCCTAATTCGGGTGGCCGGAATTTGTGTTGAATGGGAAAGGGACGTGTGGACATATGATAAAGAAATGGCTGGAAATTTTTATAGTTTCCCTGCGCCTCGGGCTGACGTCATTCGGCGGGCCGGCAGCCCACCTCGGCTACTTCCGGGAGGAGTACGTAGAACGGAGAAAATGGCTGACAGAAAAACAGTACGCCGATCTGGTCGGGCTGTGTCAGTTTCTTCCCGGACCGGCTTCCAGTCAGGTAGGAATAGGAATAGGAATGTCCAGGGGAGGCACGGTTGGAGGAATTATATCCTTTATTGGATTCACTCTTCCATCGGTGCTGATTCTGATGGCGGCTGCCGTAGGGTTTCAGCAGCAGGGGCTGATTGAGCTCGGAATAATAGATGGCCTGAAAATTACTGCAGTAGCGATTGTAGCACACGCTCTTTTAGGAATGGGACGGAATCTGGCCCCGGACAACCAGCGGGCTTCCATTGCCGTTCTGGCGTTTATTCTTGTTCTGCTTATACCGGCAGTCTGGATTCAGGTCGCTGTAATTGCAGCTTCCGGACTCATCGGCTGGTGGCTTTACCGCCAGGAAAAGCTGCCATCGGCGGAGAGTCTTCCCGTAAAGCTGTCGATGAAATTTTCAGCAGTATGTCTGACGGCTTTTTTTGGGCTTCTGGCTCTCCTGCCGGTACTTAGAGCAGCATTTGACAGTCTGCATCTGCAGCTTGCTGACAGTTTCTACAGAGCCGGAGCGCTCGTTTTCGGAGGAGGGCACGTTGTTCTCCCACTTTTAGAAAGGGAGGTTGTCCCGGCTGGACTGATCTCCGAAAGTGAATTTCTTGCAGGATACGGGGCGGCTCAGGCCGTTCCGGGACCGCTCTTTACGTTTGCGAGCTATCTCGGCATGGTAATCGATGGTACTGCCGGTGCAGTTACTGCGACAATCGCTATTTTTCTGCCTGCGTTTCTTCTGCTTCTAGGTGTACTTCCTATATGGCTTCTTATTCAGAAGAAGCCAGGAATGCGTGCAGCGGCAGCCGGTATTAATGCCGGAGTGGTGGGAATTCTTGCAGCAGCCCTTTATCAGCCGGTATTTACGTCAGCTGTGACGAGTCCGGCGGATCTGGCGTTTGCGGCGCTGTTATTTATGATGCTCGTCTACTGGAAACGTCCCGCCTGGCTGGCTGTAATAATCGGCATCGTCGGAGGGATCATTTTTTACGGAGGATAACGAAACAGTTTTTACGTGTAAGTATTTGAGGAATTGCCCTGAAAAAAAGTGAAGGAAAGTTTTATATGATTAAAGCCTGATAGAGAAATTCAGTCTGTCAGGCTTTTTTACGCACTAAAAAACTTCTGTGCAGAATATTTTCAGGAATATAAAATTATGCTTAAGCCCGCTTCATTTCACCGTTGAGTATAAGGTGCTTACGGTTTCTTCATAGGTACCATATTCAGAAGGTTCGGTTACGCGTTATGTTCTTTTTTTGCAGAATGATTTCCATATTGTGTGCGGGTTCCCGTTTTAAATGTTCTGTAGCTGTGGAGGGACATTCCAAAAATAATTACAATAAGCCCGAGCACAGCAAGGCCGTTCGGCAGAGGAGCAGATAACAGAAGTACTTCTCCTGCAACGACGAAGACTATTTGGGCAGACTGTGTGGCTTCCACCGCAGCAAGCTTCTGCTGGTCTTTTTTTACACGGTCGGTCGCGATGAAAAACAGTGTCGTGGCAATAACGCCGGAGCAGACCGCGACAATAAAAGTCTGCAGTAATTGACTGGACGAGGGAGGACCGGCGGTAAGCAGTCCAAAAAAACCGAGAAGCAGCCAAAAAGGAAGGCTTGCGAGCGTCATACCGAACACCCGCTGGAAAGTATCGAGACGTCCGCCGCACACTTCCATCATTTTACGGTTACCGAGCGGATAGGCAAAGGCAGCAACAACGACGGGGAGGACACCGATTACAAGGCTTGAAGCAGACAGCTGATCTGCCTGCTGAAGCTGAATCAGTGCAACTCCGCCTAGAATAACAAAGGAAATACCGAGCGCCCGGCCCTGGATTTTATGGCGGACTTTGACCGTACCGCCGGGTGTTTCTGCTGTACGGAAAAATAGTGGAGCGAGCAGGGCGCCGGCAACAATCGTCAGCTGCCACGTACCTGCAACAAGCCATCCTGGTCCAAAGGCGGCAGCGTAGGTAAGTGGTGCATAAAAAAGAAAGAACCCGACAAAACTCCATAGAAACCATGGAAGGGGCCGTTGAATAATTTCCCGGATCACTTGTCTGCAGTTTCTGCGGAACAGTACAATTAACAGTAGAAAAGGAAACATAAACAAAAAACGCAGAGATGAGCTCCAAATCCAGCTGCCCCCCGAAAGCTCCATAGAACGGTTCAGTACAAATGTCACTGCAAAAAACATTGATGCTGCAATACCTATCAATATTTCTTTCATCATACCGCCTGCCCTTTAGTATAATATAATTGATTATCAGTAAATTATAATATACTAATGATAAAAAGAAAACAGGAGCTGATTGATATGAACAGTTACGACGCTTCAAACAATCCTGAAAAATTAGCGAAGCGGGTTGGAGATACATTGAGAAAAACCCGAAGAGAAAGAACGCTCACCCTCGAAGAACTCGCCGGCCTGACAGAGGTCAGTAAGCTTACACTGGGGAATATTGAAAGAGGCGAGGCTAATCCGTCTCTTTCTGTTATATGGAAAATAGCAAACGGACTTGAAATTCCTATATCGTCATTAATCAATGAACAGCCGGAAGTAACTATATCAAGAAAACATGAAGGCAATAAAGTAATCAGTGCCAACGGAACCTGTACGCTGGAACCTGTTTTTGATACGTCCAGCTTTGGATCCCTGGAAATACACCGGGCCTTTTTAAAGCCGTACAGTGAGTATTCCCCAGGTGCGCATCAGGCAGGAGTCATAGAATACTTAACCGTAATGACAGGGGAAGTCATTATTGAGCTGCAGAATGAAGTCCAGCATCTTCATGAATACGATTCGATCAAATTTTACGGGGACAGCCCTCATACTTATAAAAATCCTTCACCAAAAACAGCTGTCCTGCATTTTGTAATGACTTACAGCCGGGCGGATTAACTCTGCTGTGGCAAATTAATTATCCCAGAAGCAAGACTTCATGTTTTACTCATAGGACGATACTTGGAGGGAATACAGGATGAGAATACGAAAAGCAGCTGAAACTGATGCACAACAAATAATGCAAGTAATGAAAGATGCAGAAAAATCAGGGTTCATGTTGTTTGATCCCGGAGAAAGGCAGATGGATTCCGACTCTCTCAGCTCCTTTATTGTAAAAACGAACAGTACCGAAAAATCCGCTGTATTTATTGCTGAAGACGAAACTGAAATTCTCGGGTATATGCTGCTGAGGGGAGAAAAGCCGAACCGGATTTCCCACAGAGCTTATATTGTTATAGGTGTCCACAGCAGCAGCCGGGGACAGGGGGTTGGTAAAGCTTTATTCAGTCATGTGATAGACTGGGCGGAAAAAGAAGGTGTCCGCCGATTGGAATTGACAGTGCTTTTGGAAAACAAGTCTGCTCTGGCACTCTATCGAAAGATGGGTTTTGAAATTGAAGGGATAAAAAGAGATTCCTTAAAAATTGACGGGAAGTATGCTGACGAATACTACATGTCCCTTCTCTTATAGCGTTCACTTGCAAATTTAAA
>PWLM01000105.1 GCA_003560495.1 Bacillus sp. (in: firmicutes)
CAGAAAAAGAAAGATGTTGAGCTTCGTGTTTCTGGACGTGAACCGTTTGAATATTTGGAAGTAAAAGGCTTCAAACGATTGTTTACCGAAGTAGTTTAAATAATAGCCTTCTACTGCTTTTTCTATCCTTCCAAGTAGAAAAAGCAGTTTTATGTGTTTTAATTTGTAAATAATCTTTTATTATCCCCATTATACTCCATGTAAGTTATAAAAAACTGCCTGGAGCTTTCTACGCAGTCACCCCCTCCTACTGAATATCTATTTTCCTTCACATAAACTATCCTATCTTCGGCTTGATTTCCCAGCAGTTTGCAAATAAATCAATGCTAAGTATAGGCAAATGGGAAATGTTTCATTAAAATAAAGGAGCATGCAATTAATAACCCCTGGTACTGGAGGAAATTTAAATGAAGAGGATGTACATATTATCTGCCTGCGTTTTATTAACCACTGCTGCAGGCTGCAGTAATCAAGAAGAGAACACATCTACTGAAGATAAAAAGGTGGAATCAAACACTGCTTCTGAAATAGAACAGGATCCTGAAGCTCTGGAAATCGTTGAAAATGCGATTGATACAGAACGAAACATTGAAAGCCTGTTTCTTCATCAGGAAATGATTATGAAAATAGAAGACGATGAGGAAGCGCCCGGGGATGCGATAGAAGAAAAACTGTGGATCTTCCCTGAGGAAGGAGAAAATACTCACGAACGGCGGGAGGCATCCATGTTCGGTAATCCACTTGAATACATGATAAGTGATGGAGAAGAAATATTAATATATACAGAGGGAGACGACACCGCACATCTCTACCCTGCCGAATCGGACGATGAAGTGGAATTTGCTGATGAAGCATCTGTCATGGAAGAACGAATAAATACGTTTGATTCGCGTTTCGTCGGAGAAGAAAAAGTTAATGGGTACGATACTTACCATGTTGCTCTGGAACAGGAAACAGAATCCCATGAGTACTGGTTTGAAAAAGATTCCTACTTTACAGTACGTCAGGTCAGCACCATGACAACTGCAGACACAACGGAAATAAACGAACTGAATGTTCTTGAATTTGACCTGGACCCGGAATATGAAGAAGAACTTTTCAATTTCGAAGAAGCAGTTGATGAGGAGACAGAGCTTATACGTATGGATGATCAAGAAGGTTAGTTGAACGGATTAATGAAAAAAGATTTTCAAAATGCGGCTTTTTATTCAAAAAAACAGTTATGACTGAATTTAGTCATAACCGTCAGCAGTCTTCATAGCAGCAGGAATATAATAATTTCCCGAGTTATTCACTGCTATGGGATTACGATAACAGCTCCTGCGCTGATACGGGATGGATCAGTGATATTATTGTGCTCTGCTATCTTCTGTACGGTCGTACCGTTTCTTAAGGCTATGCTGTAAAGTGTGTCCCCCGGCTTAATTGTATACGAGGTGCCTGGAGGAGGAGTTGAAGGCGGATCGCCTGCTCCTTCTTTTAAAAGAATAACCTGGCCTACACTGATAGCTGCAGGGTTGCTTATATTATTGATTTCTGCCAGTTTCTGTACAGTCGTATTATTGTTTACTGCAATTCTGTATAACGTATCTCCCGATTTAACAGTATAAGTGTCTGTGGAAGGTGGAGTAGAAGGCGTAGATGACGGTGGATCTTCCGCTCCCTCCTTCAGAATAATTACCTGGCCGACACTGATAGCTGCAGGGTTGCTTATATTATTGATTTCTGCCAGTTTTTGCACGGTCGTATTATTGTTTACTGCAATTCTGTATAAAGTATCACCCGGTTTAACGGTATAGGTGTCTGTGGAAGGCGGTGTGGAGGTCGGTGGTTCCGGATGAGCATCTTCGGTCAGAATAAGAAGCTGACCTACGCTTAAAGTCGTCGTGGAGAGGTTGTTAAGTTCCATCAATTCGGAAACGGTCATATTGTGGTTTTGAGCAATTTTGTAAAGCGTATCTCCCGGCTGCACTGTATACGTTGTTCCTGCCGGCGGTTCACTGTGGTAGTTGAGAAGCTCGGAAACCGTGACGAAATCATACCCTAATGCATCAAGTTCCTGAATCATGTCCGGCAGAGCATACGGAGTACCGGAGGCCCCTTCTCCAGTATGCATCAGTACAATCGATCCGGGAACAATATTGCTGATAACCTTATCCACCATTTCATTTTTGGGGACTCCCCTCCAGTCAACAGTATCAATGTTCCATTGAATAGTGTGTGTGTAGCCGGCTGTTCCTACTGCAGCTAACACAGCATCATTCGTATATCCGTACGGAGCACGGAAAATTGGTTTTGTGGATTTCCCTGTTTCCTGCTTGGCGAGGGCTTCCGTTTTATCAAGTTCACTTTTTATCTGCGAGGCGGTCAGGGTTCTGAAATCTGGATGGCTGTAGGAATGATTTCCAAGCTGGTGACCTTCGTCTGCGATTCTATTAATGTCCTGCGGGTGATCTTTAAGGCCTGTTCCCGTTAAGAAAAATGTTGCCTTCACATCGTAAAGGTCAAGTGTGTCAAGAATACTGTTAATGTTCGTGCCGTCCGCACCATCATCGAATGTCAGCGCTACAACTTTCTGGCTGGTATTCGCTTTTGTAATAAACATGGAATCAGCGGCTTCTGCAGATTGAGGACTGAACGAAAAAGCAGCTACGAAAACGAGAAGAAACACCAGCATTATTTTCAGCAGCTTTACCCCCATTGTCTTCACCCCTTTTTATGTTTATGCCGATATTAATCAGCATAGATTCGGTGAACAAGACTTTTTAATCATGTAAAAAGGAATTATATAGTAATACTATTCCCTTATTCCTAAGAAAATAATCTATAATTATTCTTTAAAATACTACTTTGTTCCCTAATTTGTAAGGAGATTATTTTATGAAGATATTACTGCTTGCGGGTTCTGTTCTACTTCTCACAGCCTGCACTTCATCCGCACCACCTGAAGAACCTGCTCTTCATGTAGCTGCAGCTTCTGATTTGTATCATGCTTTTTCTGAAATTGGAGAGCAGTTTGAAGCGGAGACCGGTATCGAGGTGGTCTTCAGCTTCGGCTCCACCGGACAGTTTACTCAGCAGATCCGCGAAGGTGCTTCCTACGATCTTTTTGCAGCTGCCCACGATTCTTATATCGATCAGCTGAGTGAAGAACATCTGGTAGATGAATCCACCCGCCAGTTGTATGGCTTTGGCCGTATTGGTTTTATGTATGAAGGTGAAACGCTGGGTCCAATGATTCCGGAGGTCCTGCTTTCAGACGAGGTGGAGCAGATTGCCATAGCCAATCCCTCGCACGCTCCTTATGGCATGGCCGCGCGTCAGGCTTTGGAAACGTGGGATATCTGGGAGGAAGTCGAAGAGAAACTAGTGTATGGTGATAACATCCGGCAGACTGTCCAATATGCTGAATCAGGCAATGCCGACGTCGCTATCGCAGCTCTTTCCCTTTCGTATGAATCTGATCTTTCATTTGATCTGATTGAAGAAACTTCGCACGAACCACTTGCGCAGGCACTTGCGATCCCAAAAGCAAGTGAACATCCTGAAGAAGCAGCTCAGCTGATCGAATATATCTTTTCTGAATCCGGCCGGACGATTATGGAAAGTTATGGTTTTACGCTGCCGGAAGAAAACTAACTTCCCGGCAGATCTACAACATTTTTATTTCAGCCGTAAAGTGATTTTTAAACGAAGCACTGAATTTCTAAATCAGTTCGATTGAAATATTTCACAGGAGGAAAACTATGAATTTTGTTAAACCGCTGCTCTGGATTAATTTAATAGGAAGTTCCGGAGCACTCATTTTTTATTTGTTCACTTTTCAAACTACGAACTACCGGGACGATTTTTTAATACTCGTCGGCCTTTTTATTGCTGTCAGCGCACTGGGTCTTACCATTACTAAAAAACTGGATAATGAAGAGACACGTCGTTGACCTGTCAATGACTGTCCCTTCGGCATATTTCTCTCCCTTTTTTTATGTAAAGTACTTTTTCTTCTTCAGGCACCATTATTCCCCCTGTGGCCCAGACAAGATGGGTTGTTTTCTCATCATCAATATTAAATCCGGATTTATTTATTTGGGCAGGTCCAATAAATCCGGCGGCAGCTGAAGGTTCCACAAAAACTCCTTCTGTTTCATGAAGCGTACCCAGCATTCGGAATAAATCATCATCCGCTGTAGTGAACTCCCCGCTCAGCAGCTGATCACAGATTACAGATGCAAAGCTTGATGGGCGGCCTACTGCCAGCCCATCAGCTTCTGTTACGTTGTCGATTTCAATGTCCTGCACAGAGACTTTGTGTTTTTCCCCGGTCATCAGCCCTAGAAGCATGGCTGGTGCGTGTGTTGGTTCTATAAAGAAACAATGCACCGCACTTCCGAATACCTGCTTTAAACCAAATGTCAGCCCTCCCGGAGCTCCACCTACACCACATGGAATATAAACGACGAGCGGATGTTTTTCATCGATGATAATATTTTCTTTTTTCAGCTGGTCCTTCAGCCGGAAAGCAGCTGTGCTGTATCCGAGAAATAACTGTCTCGATTTTTCGTCGTCCACAAAATACCCGTCCGTTCGACTGAGTGTCTGTTTTCTCCCTTCCTTCACAGCATGGCTGAAATCTCCTTCCGATTCATGGACGAACGCTCCTTCTGCCCGGAGGAGGTCTTTTTTCCATGTTTTAGCATCTCCCGACATATAAACATGAACTTCAAACCCCAGTCTTGCACTCATAATGCCAATACTCAGGCCCAGATTACCTGTGGAACCGACTCCGATCGTAAACCTGCGTAAAAAGTTCTTCATATGATCAGAAGCAAATGCAGTCCGGCTTTCATCTGCTTTTAGCTGTCCATACTTCAGAGCGAGCTGCTCCGCATGATAAAGCACTTCATATACCCCTCCTCTTGCTTTGACCGAACCAGCAATCGGAAGTTCATTGTCACATTTCATCCAGAGGCCCCCTCTTAAGTCGGCTCCGTAATGTGAATTAAGCTGCTTTTTCATCTTTGAAAGGCTGCGAATCCGGGATTCAACAATGCCCTTTTCTTCTCTCGTCTGAGGGAATTCTTTTTCCAGATAAGGGGCAAACCGTTGCCATAAACCTTCTGCTTCCTTCATATCGCTCCTTGTTACAGTAAAGTTCTCAGTTTCATCTAAAGTATTTATGCAGCGGGGGTTGAGCCATATTAACGGCTCCATCCGCTGGAGCGCGCTGAATTGCGGGTACAATGTTTTCCACCTTTTAATTTTATCGCGGATCATTTTTTTCTCCTTTCTTTGTTTCAAATAATTTGGTACAACATATCTGTTTTGCTGTTTCAGTGATCTGCAGAATTTAGGCACTTCCGGAATACTTTCTTTTTTCTGTACATACCTATTTCTACAACCCTGCCGCCTTCCCCTTCTTTCTTTTATTTGCTGTATGTTCTCAGACCAGTAAAAACGTTGTTAGAGATACTTTATTATTGGGTAACAAATCCATACAAATAATATCCACGGAGGTAAAGGAATGAAGCTGCCATTACAACTGCTTAACAAATTTAAACGAACGTTACTTGCACGCGTTCCTAACAGACTAAAAAAGAAGCTCATCTATTACTTTATTCGAAAAGCCCCGCATCTGCAGCTGGACGATATCCAGTCAGCGAGAAAAAAACTGAATAAATTAACACATATAAACCCTCCTCTTCCCTATGAGGGCATAATCACGGAGATAACAGCAGCCACTTCCATTAGAAATACCCCGCTCCGGATCTATACTCCGGAATACGGGGGACCTTTTCCTGTTATTTTTTACATGCATGGGGGCGGATTCGCATTGGGAGGGCTTCAGTTGGGCGATAACATCTGCCGCCTTCTATCCGATCTGACGGACAGCGTTGTAATAAACATCGACTATGGTTTGTCGCCGGAGTATAAATTCCCGTCCGCTCTGCAGGAATGCGCAGAAATTATTCAATGGGCTTTAGAGAACGCTGAAAACCTCCACATTCAACGTAAAAAAATAATACTTGCGGGAGACAGTGCCGGAGGAAACCTGGCAGCCGCTTTGTCCATAAAACTACCACATGAAATGGCGATCTTTCCAATCTGGCAGATTTTGATTTCACCGGTCGTCAACCTTAACCAGCCGGCAGACGAAAAAATGAAAAATCAGGAGGAGCTTGTTCTTTCCCGGTCAGGAATGGAGAAATTCCATCAGTACTATTTTACGAAGCCCGGGGAGTCCTCCCTTCCCTATGCTTCTCCTCTGCTTGCATTCTCTGAGCAGCTGACTCATATGTCTCCTGTTATACTTATTACTGCAGAAGATGATCCCCTTGCCGAAGAAGCATTTTTATTTGCTAAAAAAACCCGTCAGGCCGGAAAAGCTGTATACCATAAACATTATGAAAAACTCTTCCATGATTTTCCGGCACTCGCCGGAGTCATTAATGAAGCGGAAGATGCCCTCGTTTATGCGGCAGAAATTATTCGCAGATACAGTCAGGAATAATTTCTGTGTATTACCTGGCCGGGTACGATGATTCCACGGCAGAAGAAGCTAAGTTTTAGTGTTCAACAGGTACCATCTCCCGGCAATTCTCTGAATAGATAACAGAGACTGTATCGTGTCTGGCGAATTCCATTCCCTCTTTTTGATTCAGCCATTCCGATTTTATTTCCCCACCTGAAAGAATAGCAATAATCACCGCCGGAATATCTGCACCAGCTTCATGGGAAAAGCTGTATCCCCCCGCAAATCTCGGGTTTATATCAATGACATAATAATGGTTCCCGTCAAAATAAGCATCTGCATTAACGTATCCGGCATGGCCGAGGTTTCGCCCGATATCTCTGCAGATATCATGCAGAACAGGATCTGTTACGATGCGACAGCGGTCTACATCCCCCGCCCGCATCGCCAGCTGCTGTCGAACAAAAGATACGATGAAATTCCCGTCCAGGTCATTAAAAATATCCATACTGAATTTTTCTCCGTGAATAAATTCCTGGATAATCACATTTCTTTCGGGTTCATTAACAGCAAGCCTGTGAATTGGAGCACGTTTCAGCTGTTCAACAGAGCTTCGATAGGCCGGATAAAGTTCTTTCAGGGAGGAAGCCATTTCTATACCAACAGAGGCGGAACCGTTTCTCGGTTTTAAAATCATAGGGAAAACGGCTTCGCCTGTCAATACAGCCCTCTCGGCTTCCTCACAGGTGAAATAAGTTCTTGGAGTCTTCGCTTTAAATCCATTGAATACCTTTTCATAGCTGCCTTTATCCCTCATCTTTTCAACTGCTGCGGGATCGGGAGCAAACACGGAGACACCGATATCTTCAAACCTTCCTTTGTGAGCGGCGACAAGTGCTATCTCCATGTCATTCAGCGGGATAAACCCTTTCACGTTATTTTCCCGGCAGATTTCCACGAGAGAGTCTATATAAGCAGGATGCGTCTGATGAGGTGTTATATAGCCTTGATCCCCATGCTGCAGCGCCGGGGCATTATAATCAGGATCAGCAGTAATTATACGTCCCTTTACCCCTGCTTTAATAAAACCTGCTTTGAAATACTTTACAAAATCCACTCTTCTGGCGGCAGAACTCAACAAAATATTCATCATACACCCTCCTCTATATAGTGTTTCCTGCTTCCCAAAGGCTAATAATCATTTGGGACAGCAGAGGATGATTAAATAAGCGTTTTCATTTTACGGTAATTGTTAAATATTCTGCTGAGGATTTTCACTGAAGTTAACTATAGGCATTATTTTCTTAGATTATTATCCTTATTTTCATCCAATCATTTCCTTTTAAGCTATTCTAACACACAATATTAAGAAAGAGCAGGAATTTCTGCCCTTTTTACAGTTCTTCACATTTCATAGAATTCAGCTATTTTTAAAAGTCAGTGATGGTCACTCAGGAAAAGGCTCTATTAAAGCTCTGTGTTGATAGATAGAAGAGGGCCTGCGGCTCTTTTAACCCGCTGTGGAAAAAGCTGGAGATACTCTCCGCGTCGGTTCGGGTGAAATCGAAGTTTCCTCCAGTTACAGCTATCAACCATTGATTAGGCAAAAGGAGACACAGCTCTACTTCCAAAGCACAGTAACTCATAAATAAAAACATTATTTATCTCCCTTATTCCAGAAACTGCTGAACCGCTCTTATGGTCCGCAGTACTTCATTTAATCGGCTGGAAGCAGATGACGTCCCTGAAATAAGATTTAGATATTTTCATGCCTGTTTCCTGACTTAGAAAGAAAATGCC
Organism: Bacillus sp. (in: firmicutes); assembly: GCA_003560495.1. Lineage (GTDB taxonomy): Bacteria > Bacillota > Bacilli > Bacillales > Salisediminibacteriaceae > Alkalicoccus. The sequence goes on from PWLM01000105.1 coordinate 8,267, forward strand.
GTGATACAATGCAGATATCTTTATAAATAATGCGGGGTGTACATATGGCAAGATTCACATCGATGTTTATTATTATGCTGGTTTTATGCAGCATTATCGGGCCCTCGGCTTCTGCTGAAACTGATACCCAGTCCGATACCGTACGTGGCCAGGTTGTTGAAATGATGGAGGATTCTGCTGGACTTCAGCAGATGGAAATAAAAATTGAACAGGGAGAATTCCGCGGAGAAACTGTTGAGGTAGAGCACCGCCTCTCCGGAAACCCTGCCCAGGATTTTTACTTCAATACCGGAGACCGGGTGCTTGTTTATATTGAAAGTGAAAACGGGACAATAACAAGATCCCTCGTCCGGGAACTGGCCAGGGATCACTATCTTACATATCTCGGAATATTTTTTGCGTTATCTCTTATTTTAATCGGTGGTGTAAAAGGTATTAAAACCGTTATATCACTTGGAATTACTATCTTTATTATTCTTCAAGTACTCGTCCCGCTGATTCTTGGAGGGCTGCCCCCGGTTTTTGTCACTATTGTAGCAGCCTCCATCATTACCGTAGTCTCCGTCCTCTTAATAAGCGGCGTGAACAGAAAATCAGCCGCAGCCATTCTCGGAACTATCGGAGGAGTTGTTTTAGCGGGTATACTGGCTGCTGTTATGACAAGGCTCGCACGGCTGACAGGCTTTACCGGGGAAGAAGCGCAGATGCTTATGTATGTTCCCGAAGCCCAGTTTGATTTTCAGGGGCTGCTTCTAGCCGGAATGATCATAGGAGCCGTCGGTGCCGTACTGGATGTAGGCGTATCTATCGCTTCGGCAGTCGATGAAGTAAAAAGAAATAATCCTGCTGCCAAAACACGGGAACTGATAAAATCCGGAATGAATCTCGGACGTGATATTATGGGAACGATGGCTAATACACTGATTCTCGCCTACACAGGAGCTTCGATGTCTCTTCTGCTTGTACTGAACGCGCACAATGTTTCTTTTACGAGAGTTATCAATATGGAAGCGATGTCCACAGAAATCATTCGGATTCTTGCCGGCAGTATCGGGTTGATTTACGCTATCCCTCTAACCGCTGTTATTGCAGGAATACTCTACAAAAATGCCGATGTAGACAAGCTGCAGAAAGAAGCAGATAAACTCCCTCTTTGGAAAAGGCTGTTCAAGCGGGCTGATAAATAAAGAGACTTTCACTACAAAAACCCCTTCATTAATCATGAAGGGGTTTTTGTTAATTATTTATGCTGTTCTCTTTCTTCTTACAAAAAGCAGGGCTGCACCAGCTGTTACGATCATAAGACCAATAAGTGCGTAAAGAGGTCCATTTGAAGCAGTGTGAGGAAGTTCATCTCCCTCTTCCGCCGCTCCTTCTTCCTGAGCCGCGTCATCTTCGGCTGTACCGGCTGTCAGCCCGTCCACGTCAAAGTTATACGTGTAATAAGCTCCGTCGCCATCATCTGTTAGACTGCCTGTATAACTTACCTGCTCAAGACCCAGTCTATCAATATGGTCCGCTCCATCTACGGAACTTGTAAACGTTACATCGCCGGCCATTTCTTCAGGATGTAAAGCCCAGTTGTTTGTAGTATGAGGGTCATATTCTCCCAGTTCTTCAAAGTACTCGGCAATTACCTGACGATTTTGAACATTTTCAGCCACAAGATCTTCTACAAGATCGGCATCTTCCAGGTGTTCACCGCCTCCGCCGGCACGGTAATTGTTTGTAACTACAAAGAATTCCATGTCAGAAGTGACTGGTTCGCCCTCATAGGTGAGGTCTGTAACACGTTCCCCTTCCGGCTGGGTCACATCAATATAATATTCCACTCCTTCTATTACATCAAAGTTAAAAGCGGAAAAGTCGGCAAGCAGTCCCTGTTCCTCTGCTTCTGCCGGATCAATCTGCTCAAAGTTTTCTGCCGAGCGTTCCAGCCACTGGGTCAGCTCATCACCGTCAATATCCACAATCTGCAGTGTATTGGAATATACATAAATGTCAGCCAGGTCCCCGATGTTAACTTCTCCGGCATTCACTTCCGTGTAGCCTCCACGGTAGCCCGCCCGGAAAGGTGCTGCAGCTGACAGGAGCGGCTTTTCTTCATACTCCGTACCGCTGAAATAGTCTTCTGCAAACCAGAGCTGCGCATCGTTAACAAGCTGTGTTACTTCATTATCCATTACGAGGGAGAAAAAGGTATTCACGTTATCACTGATAGATCCGACAACAGTATTAATGTATTCGATTGTCCGTTCATGAACATCTGCAATCAAGTCTACGATATCATCGTTTTCCTCAACACCTTCCACCCCAGTTACTTCAGAGTGGGAGCCGTTTACCGTCCATTCTCCATCGCTTTCGGTGAGGTTCAGATCAATGGTTCCCAAATGGCTTCCCCAGTTGCCGGCCATGACTGCCGGTACTCCGTGGATTGTACCATTTTCATCATCGACACCTTCTACTTCATCATATCCGGAATTCCCCGGGAAAGTCTGGTGGGCGTGTCCCATGACAAGCGCATCAATACCTTCTACTCCCGCCAGGTCAACCGCCGCATGTTCCGTATCCCGGTCGCTCGTATTCACTCCCGTGTGGGCAAGTGCGACAACAATATCCGACTGCTCTTCCAGCTCTGGCATATAGCGCTCGGCGGAGTCGACAATGTCTCTTACTTCCACGTTTCCTTCGAGGTGAAGATTATCCCATTCCATAATTTGAGGGGGTACAAAACCAATGACACCGATGTCAATCGGTTTGCCGTCCACTTCGTGCTCAATAACGGTATATGGGTCGTAGTAATGCTCTTCCCGGTCCGTCCCTGCTTCGTAGACGTTTGCACTCAACCATGGAAAATCGGCTGATTCAATCGCATCGTCCAAATATTCCAGACCGAAGTTGAACTCATGGTTTCCTATGGAAGCTGCAGCGTAATCAAGCTCATTCAAAGCTTTGATCACCGCCTGTGTTTCTCCTTCTTCCAAAGGTTCGATTAAAATCTCAAGCTCACCGAGAAGACTTCCCTCAAAAATGTCCCCATTATCAAACAGAATCGTATTATCGTTTTCCGCTCTGACCTGCTCAATCAGTGTCGCAGCTTTAACGAAGCCGTAATCGTCCACTTCTTCGTCATTCATATAGTCATATGGCATTAAGTAGGAATGAATATCTGTCGTAGTCATAATCGTAAGATCGTGCTCTTCCCCGTGCTCATCGGCCAGAGCAGTTCCTGGAACGAATAATAATGAAGCTGTGCCTGCCACTGCGGAACGTTTCAGCCATGTAGATAAAGATTTATTCATTTTTCCCCTCCTGTGTTATGTATTTTTTCCTTCTGTGCCTCCTTCCTTTACTTAAAAGCGCTCCTGAAATAATCATTCAGGAAACCGCTTTAATTTAAAAACCATTCTATCATACAATTTTTGATACTCTCCATTAATTTTCAACATTTTTGATTATAGTAAGAAGATTCGTATAATAGTCTTGCGGCATTGTAATTTATCCGTGTATTTTCACCTAAACATTAGATATATATGGAAATCGAATAATGTATGATCCATTTATTAACATTAATGTTACAATACCAATTGACTTTGCGTTTTACAGGATGGTATATTTTGCAGGATGTACTTTAGGATGTTGTTTCCTGCATCCTTTGAGCTTCCGTTTAATTATAAAATTATTTCAGACTACAGGTGATTCGCTTGAATAGAAATCTTCTTTTTTTGATCATGGCTTTATGCTTAATTGTATTTGCTGGTTTATCTTTTCTTACAGCTGTAAACGGCCGCTTTATGCTGGATGAGTACATCCTGCAGTGGGTGCAGACTATTAACTCCCCCTTTCTTCTTGGATTGATGCAGGGGGCTACTATTATCGGTTCTGTGGAATTCATTTTTGTTATTTCCGCGGCTCTTATGTTCACCTTTCTATTGAGAAGAAACTGGTACTTAGTTATTTTTCTATCAGTACTCAGCGCCGGAGGCATCGTTTTAAATTATGTGTTGAAAATTCTTTTTCAGCGTGCCCGCCCCGGTGAAATGACTTATATTGA
>PWLM01000247.1 GCA_003560495.1 Bacillus sp. (in: firmicutes)
GCACGAGATGGTAATCCTCCCGTTCGTACTGGTCGATCATGCTGCCTTCAAACGTCTGGTACAGCCCGATAATACCTTCCTCAGGATCGTAGTGGGCGACCCGGTATTCCTCTCCCCTGAACACGTACTGCTCGAGAAAGCCTTCCAGACTTGCTTCCACATTGGCTGTGACGATCGAGTAGGGATCTTCCAGTTCGGAAAAGATCGTCGCATTGTTTACAAGAGAAACATCCTGACCGGAAAGAGACTGCTCCAGGGAAGCTTCCTGAAATGTCCGCTGCATCCCGGTAATCGGACCGCCGGTCACTTCTTCCTCCGCGTCGTCAATCTCCACTTCGATCTGCTGCTCTTCAATGCGTGACTCCAGCTCTGGAAGGGCCATTTCGCTCATCCGGCTCATGTTCTGCTTTTCATAAAGCTGGTAGGCGAGAAAAATGTTCAGGAGCATGAAGGTTATGATAAAAATGGTTTTCGTTCTACTCCAGTCCATTCAAAAGCACCTCCTGCTCTGTCATATCCGACGTCGATACCCGGTGCCACTGGCCGCGTGCATAGACGAACCAGGAAGGTTCAAACACGACAAGAGAATTTTCACGGCTCATATAAAAAGCGACCCGTGCATCCTCCACAATCTCCGGAGAAAAGGCTTCTTCCTCTTCGATATGGCTCTCGAGCTCTGAGTATCCCGGAAGTTCCACGCTCGTATCAATCTCAAACGGCGTTTCGTCCAGCTGGAACATCGGACGCGAGTATTCGATAATTTCCGTTCCGGAGCGTACCGTTTCCAGCTGGTAGTGGCCGCTTTCGCCGGTGTTTGCTTCGAATACCGGCATGCCTTCCACATGCAGGGTAAACTCCGCGCTGTCGGTTGCTTCTCCTTCTCTCCATCCGGTCGCATAAAAATCATCGGTCCAGCCGTAATGGCTGTTGATAAATTCCTGGGCGCTCCGTACAACGGTATCACTCGCAACTCCCGGTGAGCCGCTGACATCCGGCTGCACGTAATTCAGGACCGAGCCGCCGTTCGTCATATCCATCATGCGCGTGCCGTCCGTGTAGGAGCTGTCCTCCCCTTCCTGAAAGTACTGCCTGACGTATTCCGGATCAGTAAACAGCGTCTGGATAAATCCTTCCGGGGAGATGTCGGTCGTTTCGTACGTGTACACCTGTTTGTTCATCGGTTCATCCGGTACATACGTCACCGGTTGAAAGCTGCTGTCCCCATTTTCCTGGAACGTCCGTGGAGTGACGGCGGTGCGCTCGGTTATCACCCCTTCGCTGAACGTTTCCAGCTGGGTCTGGGACAGGGAAGTTTCTGACTGAAAAACTTCCTCTTCCTCCATATCAATAAATCGGACAACGACATCCGAAGCCCCTTCCTGTTCCGTCAGGGCGAGAGCGATCCGGTCAATATTGTTGATGAGAACGTCCTCCTCTTCCATATCAAAAAGAAACGGGAGCCATTCTGCCTGAAGCGCTTCGTCAAATAGAAATTCCACGCCTGTAAACGTCAAGTCGTCTCCCGGTGCGTAGGAGGAACCGACAGAATACATGGCATCCAGCTCAATCTCCTGCAGGCCGTTCATCATTTCACTGTAGTTGTCACCGGCCGGGTGGACCCAGGCCCGTTCTTCCGCGTCGTGTTCTATGACTGTGGAAGGATAGAGCACTTCAGTGAAGGATTTTGTTTCGCCGATATCTTCCACTTCGATAAAGGAATTGTTCGCTTCTGTTAATTCTTCATAAGCAGGCTGATACGTCCAGACGAACCATGTGAGTACAATGCTTGCCAGTATCATCAGCCAGAGTACCGCTGTTTTTACATGTTCGATCATACTCACTGGTTCACCACCGCCTCCTGCTGGGCATACGGCAGGCTGAAGGAGAAGGTAGTACCTTTCCCCCAATCGCTGCTCACCCATATATTTCCGCCATGGGCTGCGGCAATTTCTCTGGCAATCGCCAGACCGAGCCCTGTGCCTCCGAGGTTTCGGGAACGGGCTTTATCCACCCGGTAAAAACGGTCGAAGACATGCGGAATATTTTCTTTCGGAATACCGACTCCTTCGTCTTTTACACTAATGACCACGCGTTCTTTTTCCGGCTTGAGCGAGACGTTGATCGTGCCGCCTTCCGGAGAATACTTCACCGCGTTGGAAATAATATTATCAAGAAGCTGCGTCAGTTTATCCCGGTCGCCTTCCACTGTAATATCATCTTCCGGAATTCTCCGCTTAAACTGAATGTCCTGATTTTTCGTGGACATTTCAAAGCGGTCGACCACGTGATCCACGAGCTGCGGTGCCTGGATTTCTCCCATCTCCAGCTGTGCTTCCCGGCTGTCCATACGGGAAAGCTGCAGCAGATCGTTAACGAGCCGGATCATCCGGTCCGTTTCGTTGGAAGTAACGTTAAGAAACTGCGGCGCGATGTCCGGATCATGGAGCGCTCCGTCGGAGAGAGCTTCCAGATAGCTTTTCATTGAAGTAAGCGGGGTCCGGAGCTCGTGGGAGACGTTGGCTACGAACTCCCGGCGCTCCTGCTCAATTCGTTCTTTTTCGGTTACGTCGTGGAGTACGGCGATAATACCGTTTTCCTCGCCGCTTTCTTTAGAAATCGTAGAGAAATGTGCTTCAATCGTCATCTCTTCGTCTTTTGTATCAAAGTCCAGCAGGAGTGGATCCTGAAAGCGGTACAGGTCTTTCAGTTTCATAAATTCGTCCAGGCTGAGCACTTTTGTAATGTCCTGGCCGCGCATATCCTCCTGGCCTCTGCCGAGAATTTCTTCGGCACGGTGGTTGACGAGGATGACCCTTCCGGCTTTGTCGGTGGCAATTACGCCGTCGGTCATATGCATGAGCACGGAGGCAAGCTTTCTCCGCTCGCCTTCTGTCGTCGCATTTGCCTCCTGCAGCTTGTCTGTCAGATCGTTGAACGTCTCAGCAAGCTGACCGATTTCATCGTCACCGTACACGTGCACGTAACGGGAAAAGTCCCCTTCCCCCATAACAACGGCCTGCTTTTTCATGTCGACAATCGGGCGGGTGATCGTCCGGGAAAGAAAGATCCCGAGCGCTGCCGTCAGCACGAGGGCGATGACAGTTCCGGCGTAGAGAATCTGGTTGATATCCTGCA
>PWLM01000162.1 GCA_003560495.1 Bacillus sp. (in: firmicutes)
CTCTCCTGAATGGAAGAAAGGGCGGAATCAACACGTTTTTTAGAAGAGAAACCTTCTTTTTATTTTCCTGCTGGAGCTGCAGCAGGCGACTCCGAGGCGAGATAGGACGAGCAGAAGATCCGTTTGGGAGGAAGAAATGAGCTGAAGCCGGCCCGCCCGGAAAGCGTCCTGTGGAGGCGAAAGCAGGAAATTGCATAGGCATGTATAAACAACACTTTATAAACAGCCTGAAAAAGCCGCCCGTTTTATTCGGGCGGATTTTTATAAGGTTTGTATACCGTACACGAAAAGGCCTGTCAGCTTGTTTTTGATGCTTTTTTAAACTTCCACTGCAACCCGGGCTTCTTTTGTATGCCGGTTCAGTTCCTCATATGTTTTTGCAGGGTAGGCTACAATGAAATGAACCGAACGGTTGTATATTTTTTTACTGACGAGCAGTTCCACGTAGCCGCCTTCCATATCAAACTTTTTCACCCTTTTCCACTCTGAAACAAACGTAATTTTATGCAGGATCGGTACAAATAATACGTAGGAATCCGTGGTAACGAAGTAGCCTCTCCAGTCAGAGCGGGTGATGAGAGCGGGAACCATACTGCGCACTTCCTGTTTCGTAAAAGAAGCTGCTTTATATTTGCAGAACCAGTAAACAGCCAGGTCAAAACCTATAGTGATCAGAAGTGCTGCAGCAATGCTTGCCAGCCCAAGAAGTGTCTGCCCGGGAATCAGCATTATCGGCAGCAGGAGGCCAAGAACAAGCAGGAAGACCACGTAACGGAGGTATCTTCCGAGAAAGGGATTTCCGTAGCGTACCATGGCAGTCACCTCCAACTAAAGTTAATGCTGACTAATTCCCTTTTTCGGCTTCTTTCAAACCATTTATTTACACATCTTCTTCTTCATCAAAGAAACGGAACAGGTCTCCGTAAATAATCTGGTCGGAGAAGTACAGCTCCTCCTCCCCGCGTTCCGCCGCCTCCAGACAGTCCGTTACCGGCAGTTCTTCGCCGCTTCCGGAGGCAAAACACTGGTCCCCGGTATAGAGAACCTCATCCGTCACGACTTCCCCGGAGCGGAGCACGGCGAATTCTTCCCGGTCTTCCGCGAGCAGGTCGCTTCCAAACATGACATGCTTTTCCTGCGGCAGGCCGAGCAGGTTGAGCATCGTCGGCATCATATCAATATGGCCGCCGACGGTGGAGCTCGTGAACGCTTCATCCTCCATCCCCGGGACGTGGATAATCACCGGCACCCGGTCGAGCTTCAGCGCCTCATACGGGCCGATATCTTCGTCCAAAAAGCTTCCGAGCTCCTCGTAATGACTTTCGGCAATGCCGTAGTGGTCCCCGTACAACACAAACATCGTATCTTCATACAGCCCGGCTTCCTTGAATTCGTCGAACAGGACGCGGACCGCTTCATCCGTGTAGCGGACGGCTGGGAAATAGCGGTTGACGATATCACTGTCTGTATCGGCCGGGTCAATAAAGTAGTCTTCATCATCGAGCTCATAAGGAAAATGATTCGTTAAAGTGAGCTTCGTCGCATAAAACGGTTCCGGAAGCTCCTGGATATAAGGCATCGACTGTTCCACGAAATCAATATCTCTCAGTCCCCATCCAACTGAATTGCCTTCGTGGACGTCGTAATATTCCACATCATAATAATAATGGTAGCCGAGCCGCGGATAGACGTTGTTCCGATTGTAGAACGTTTCATCATTCGCATGAAACACAACGTTTTCATAGCCATGTTCCCCCAGCTGTTTCGGGAGCGGTGTGAGTTCATTGTCAGGGTGGGTATGAAAGACCGCCCCCCGTCCGAGCGGGTACAGGGAGTTATTGACCATAAATTCCGCATCGGATGTCTTCCCCTGTCCAGCCTGATCATACAGGTTATCAAAATAGAAACTGTCTTCAGCCAGCTCGTTTAAAAACGGCGTCACTTCCTCCCCGTTCACGGTCTGCTCCATCGCAAAAGTTTCCAGAGACTCGAGCGACACGACCACGACATTTTTGCCTTCCGCCGCGCCGTGGAAGCTCATGTTCGGTTCGGTCTGATGTTCCTCCAGGTGGGCCTTAATGTCGTCGAGGTCCTCCCGTTCCGCAAACGCCGGCTGCGTGCCGGTCGTTAAATGCAGAAACGCATCGTAGAAATAAAAATTATAAATGCCGAGGTTTTTGACCATATGCTCCCGGTCAAACGAATGGGCCGGCGTTTCCGCCTCCCCGGGATCGGCCTGGCTCAGCAGAATAATCGCGACCGCTGCAGTACCGATCAGGGCGTATTTTCCTTTGGCCTCCCGGAACCCGGTTTTCTGCACCGTTAAAAACGGGGGTTTTTTGACCATGAACCAGCCGAGCACGAACAGATCGGCAAAAAACAGAATGTCCCACCACTGAACAAGTTCCACGACACTCGTCGTCAAGTCCCCTGCGTTTCCACTCATGACGAGCATCGGCAGGGTAATAATGTCGGCAAATTCCCGGTAATACACCGTGTTGCTGTAAAGCACGACCGTTAACAGCAGACTGATCGAAAAATAGTATGTCCGCTGCCAGGAAGCTTTTAAAAGCATGCCCAGTCCAAACACGATGAGCAGGAACGCCAGCGGGCCTGCGGCAAAAATGACCGTTTCCAGCCAGTGGGTCATCACAAGATCAAACGTGAGGAAAGAGACCAGCACGGTTTTGATCCAGAGTACTGCCAGGCAGAGCAGCATGAAACGGTGACGTCTGAAAAATTCCCGCATAATGCCCCTTCCTTTCTTTATAATCAATATATGGCAGTTTATTAGTTATATTTATTTTAATCAGTACCGTCTATATTTCACAATTAAGACGGGCTATTTACACGCTTTTATAGATTAATTTCCCGGCTGCTGCAGCTCTTATAAAAGGCTGTCTCGAAAATAAAAGAGAAAAACAAGCAGAAACCGGCAGGACGGTCGAAATGAAGTCTTTTCCTGTTATCGATACGGCTTTTTAAAAAAGGGTGCAGGCCTTACTTTCGTCCATTATCGGACTCGGTGAAGCTTGATAAGATCCTGTGGAATAGGCTCTTGTTATATACCCTTTTTCAGCTGCTTTAAATCTTATGGTAAAACCGCCCCTGTGCTGAAAGTTTCTATTTTTTAAGGAAACTGATACACTAAACGGGGAATTATTAACTATAGGAGGATGAGAAATATGGCTTCATTTGATGAAAAGATTGATAAATATGCAGAGCTTGCTGTAAAAGTAGGCGTAAATATCCAGAAAGATCAGACGCTCGTGATCAACGCACCGATCGAATCGGCGGATTTTGTACGTACTGCCGCCCGTAAAGCCTACGATGCCGGAGCGAAAAATGTTCATGTGGAATGGAATGACGATGTTCTTACACGCATCCGCTACGATAAGGCCCCATTGGAATCCTTTAAAGAATTTCCTGAGTGGAAAGCCCGTGGGATGGAAACACTCGCAGAGGAAGGGGCCGCCTTTATGACGATCAAATCGACGGACCCGGACCTTCTTCAGGGAGTGGAATCCGAAAAAATTTCCGAAGCGAATAAAGCCGCCGGTCAGGCAATGAATACATTCCGCAAATATATTCAATCTGATAAAGTCAGCTGGCTTGTTATTTCCACCCCTTCCCCGGCATGGGCAGCCAAGGTTTTCCCGGACGAGCCGGAAGAAAAGCAGATGGAAAAGCTTTGGGAAGCCATCTTTGAAGCGACACGTATCAACACGGAGGATCCGGTGGCGGAATGGAAAAAACATGACGAAAAACTTCAGTCCAAAGCAAAAGAGCTTACGGCACGTAAATACAAAAAGCTTCATTACACCGCCCCGGGAACGGATCTGACGATCGAACTTCCGGAAAACCACGTCTGGATCGGCGGAGGCGGCCCGAATACAGAAGGTACACACTTTGTTGCCAACATGCCGACAGAAGAAGTTTTCACCGCTCCTCAGGCCGACGGAGTGAACGGCACGGTCCGCAACACGAAACCATTGAACTATGGTGGAAACCTGATCGACGATTTCACGCTTACTTTTGAAAACGGAAGCGTAACAGATTTTTCTGCCGGACAGGGCGAAAAAACACTTCAAAATCTTCTGGATACAGATGAAGGCGCCCGCCGTCTCGGGGAAGTGGCACTCGTCCCCCACAGCTCTCCTATTTCGCAGAGCGGCATTCTTTTCTACAATACTCTCTATGACGAGAACGCCTCCAATCACATCGCTCTCGGAAGTGCCTATTCTACGTGTGTAGAGAACGGCGCAGATATGTCAGAGGAGGAACTGAAAAAAGCCGGACTGAATACGAGCATTACCCACGTCGATTTCATGATCGGTTCTGCCGAAATGAACATTGACGGAATCAAAGCCGATGGAACATCCGAACCTGTTTTCCGAAACGGAGAATGGGCGGAATAAATTCCCCTTTCATACTGCAGAAAAGCTGTCTCCTGGAGGCAGCTTTTTTTTATGATTTTAACAAAGTATTTATGCCCTGCTGCTTACGGTTTCGGGGCACCCCTCTATTCAAACAGAACCGGCAGTGTTTTTTCAGGATGCTTTCTTCTTTGACAGAAAATGTAACAATTTTTCCCACCTTTTAACCTGCAGCTTTTTACCTGTTTGACTGCATTTTCTCCTCTTTTCAGCACAAAGAAGGCCTTCTTTCCTATTAATAAATCCCCTCATTTTTTCATATTTTTGAAATTAATTCTTTTTTATTCGAAGTTTTCCGAATATAATGAAAGAACACATAGATAAAGGGGGAGATAACTTTGCAGGAAACAATTATGAATTTTTTAGGACAGGTCAGTGATGTCGTATGGGGGATTCCTACGCTTATACTGATTGTCGGAACAGGGCTTTTCCTGACAATCCGCTTAAGCTTTCTACAGTTCCGGACGCTATTTTACGGGCTTAAGCTGGCATTTACCCCCAGTAAGCAGGATAAAAAGTCCGCAGGGGATATCAGTCACTTTGAGGCACTCACCACGGCGCTTGCCGCAACTATCGGTACCGGTAACATCGCCGGTGTCGCCACAGCGGTTGTACTCGGGGGACCGGGGGCTGTTTTCTGGATGTGGCTCAGTGCCCTGTTTGGTATGGCGACAAAGTATGCGGAAGCAATCCTTGCAGTTAAATATCGGGAAAAAGACCACCGCGGGCGCATGTCCGGTGGACCGATGTATTACATCGAGAAAGGTCTCGGGCTGAAATGGCTGGCTGTACTGTTTGCGGTGTTTGGAGCAGTCGCAGCTTTTGGAATCGGAAATATGGTGCAGTCCAATTCCGTTTCCGGAGCATTGAACGAAACGTTCAACGTTGATCCATTTGTTACAGGTATTGTACTTACTATTCTTGCCGGCCTTGTTATTATCGGCGGTATCCGGGCTATCGGACGGGTTACCGCGTTCGTTGTTCCATTTATGGCTTTATTTTACGTGCTTGCCGGCGTTGTTATCATGATACTTAACTGGGAGCTCGTCCCGGGAGCGGTTGCCTTTATCTTCACAGACGCCTTCACCGGCCAGGCGGTTGCAGGTGGTGCCGTTGGTGCCGTTATCCGCTGGGGTGTTGCACGTGGTGTATTCTCCAACGAAGCAGGTCTCGGTTCTGCACCGATTGCCGCTGCCGCTGCACGTACAGATTACCCTGGACGTCAGGCACTCGTATCCATGACACAGGTATTCATCGATACGATCGTTGTCTGTTCCATCACTGGTATCGTTATCGTTATGGGGGATATGTACATCGGCGGGCCTGATGGTGCGGCTCTGACCTCCGCCTCCTTTGAAATGTTCCTCGGTCCGACCGGCAGTACGATCGTGGCGATAGGCCTTGTGTTCTTTGCCTTCTCCACCATTCTCGGCTGGTCCTATTACGGGGAAAAATGTTTTGGGTACCTGTTCAGCGACAAAGCAGGCCTTTATTACCGGGCAGCTTTTGTTGCAGCTATTTTCTTCGGTGCCATTGCCGAGCTTGACCTCGTATGGTCCCTTGCCGACGTTATGAACGGTCTGATGGCTATTCCAAACTTAATCGGACTTCTCGGTCTGAGCGGTGTGGTTGCCATGGAAACGAAGAAGTTCCTGAAAGTAGCAAAAGAAGAAAAAGCACGCGATCTTGCAAGAAGATAGATGATCATAATCAGAAGGAGGGTGCTGTCATTGCCAGCACCTTTTTTCTACTCCAGCTTCGAAGAAATATTTATTGCGTTTTCATTCCTAGTCTATTAAAATAAATTCTTGTGAATAATTATAAATATTTTTAAAGAGGTGAAACTAATGGAACCTCGTTCTCCATTAAAATTTATTATCTTCTCGCTGATCGGTGCAGCGTTGTTTATAACCCCTATCCCTACAGAAGAAGGCTTTACGATACCGGTGGCCTTTTTGTCGGGACTGGCACAGGATATTCTCTCAGGAGCTCTCCCACTTATTCTTACGGTCGTTGTGCTTTTGAGTTTTATCGGAACGATACTGCATAAAACAGTCCGTCCTAATGCAATGGAAAAAAGTGAATTTCTCCGCAGATTATTTGATGTTTCCCTGTTTTGGGTGATCATCCGGGCTTTTGCGGCTGTTTTTGCCGTTATGACGTATTTCCAGCTCGGACCGGAATTTATCTGGTCGGAGTTTACCGGAGGTCTTCTGCTGGAAGGACTGCTTCCGACACTCTTTACTATTTTCTTTTTTGCAGGACTCTTTCTCCCGCTGCTGCTGAATTTTGGGCTGCTCGAATTTTTCGGGGGGCTTCTCACGAAAGTCATGCGGCCGCTGTTTACACTTCCGGGCCGTTCTTCTATCGACTCCCTCACTTCCTGGCTCGGCGACGGAACAATCGGGGTCGTTTTGACTAATAAACAGTATGAAGAGGGCTATTATTCCCAGAGGGAAGCTGCCGTTATCGGAACGACGTTTTCCGTCGTATCGATTACGTTTTCCCTCGTCGTTATCGAGGAAGTCGGTCTGTCCCACATGTTTCTTCCGTTTTATGGAACAGTAATTTTCGCAGGAATTGTGACGGCTCTTATTATGCCCCGTATCCCGCCGCTTTCCCGTAAGCCCGATACGTATGTAAACGGCATGGATAAGCAGCTGGACGAAACGATTCCGGCTGATTACCAGAACCAGAGCTTCGGTACAGCGAAGTTTGGTTTTGATCTTGCATCAAAGCGTGCAGCTAAAAACAGCAGTATCACAGCTTTTTTTTCACAGGGAGGGAAAACAGTACTCGACATGTGGCTTGCAGTAGCCCCTGTGGTGATGGCCTTTGGTACAGCTGCAACGATCATCGCTGAATTTACTCCTGTATTCGCGTGGCTCGGAGCTCCGTTTATTCCGCTGCTGCAGCTGATGAACGTTCCGGAAGCGTCCGCCGCTGCGGAAACGCTTGTCGTCGGCTTTGCCGATATGTTTCTTCCGGCTATTTTCGCTGCCGGAATCGAAAGCGAAATGACCCGCTTTATTATCGCCTGTGTGTCCGTAACGCAGCTCATTTTCCTATCGGAAGTCGGGGGGGTTCTGCTCGGTTCAAAAATACCGGTCACTCTACGCGACCTGTTTATTATCTTCCTGGAACGGACACTTATTTCCCTTCCGGTTATCGTTTTAATTGCCCACCTGATTTTTTAATCAGTCCGTAGCTGGAAGCCGGACGTATAAATATGTATAAACCAAAAAGGAGCTGCCGGTATTTGCCGGCAGCTCTTCATTTATACATGGAGATTCGTTTTCAGTCAGGAGACACTAGACAGCAGTCCACCCTCCATCTGCAGTAACGACTGCTCCGTTAATGAAACTGGAATCATCCGAGGCGAGAAACAGCATGACAGAAGCAATTTCTTCTGCTTGTCCGAGCGGGGGCTCCCCTGCTTTCGCGATGGCTTTTCCTCCGAGCGGGTTCGGATTGTCGATTGTGCTGCCTATATTCGTCTGAACCGCTCCCGGGGCCACGGCGTTACAGCGGATCCCATAATCCGTACCGTAGACTGCTGCCGTATTTTTTGTCATTCCGAGCAGGGCGTGTTTGGAAGCGACGTAGGCTGACCCACCTCTTGCACCAAAAAGTCCTCCTACGGAAGCATTATTAACAATTACTCCGCTTTTCTGACTCATCATATGTTTTAAAGCGGCGCGCATTGCCATCATCGGACCTGTTACATTCACCTTCATGACCTTATCCCACTGTTCATTCGTTACGTCTCCGACCGGGATAAAGTTATCCATGACTCCTGCGTTGTTCACGAGCACATCAATAGAGCCGTAGCTGTCCACCGCTTCCTGCACCATTTTATCGACGTCTTCCTGCTTCGTTACGTTCACCTGCACTGCTTTTGCTTCTTTTCCTAAGCCTTTGATTTCTTCGGCGACTTCTCTTACTGTTTCTTCGTTCATGTCTGCTGCCACAACGTTCGCCCCTTCTTTTGCAAACAGTATGGCAGCCGCCCGGCCCATCCCGGAACCTGCCCCCGTAATAACAGCTGTTTTTCCTTCCAGTTTCATCATTCCCTCATCCTTTCTTTTTTCATATAGGATGTATGCCCGGCTGCTTCTGGAAACGATGCTGTTTCTTGCTACTTCCAGTATAATAAAAAAAGGAAAAAATAAACATATACAATGTTCCTTATACTGTTGGTCAGCTCCCGCAGCTGAAGGAAACTTTTTATTAATCTTACCGAATGAAAGAAGATTTGTCCGGGGACTGACCGGCGAGATGAAGCAGAAGCACCGTTCGGCGGATTCAGGTTTATTCGTAATGTACAAGGCGTATATTTTATGAAATGATAAAATATTAGGTACCAGGGAGAGTCTGCTCTCTCTGGCTTCCGGACTTCACCTTTTTGTTACGATGGACCATCGCAGGAAGAAATACACACCACAACGAAGGGAACGAACTGCCTATGGATAAACAAACACTGCGTGAAAGGGTATGGGAAGAGATGACAAACAAAAAAGCGGGGAGGTTTCCTTTTCCTCTGAAAGGAAGAATTCCCAACTTCGCCGGGGCGGAAAAAGCAGCGGCTCTCGTGTTTGAACTGGAGGAATACAAACGGGCAGAGGTTGTTAAGGTGAATCCGGATTCTCCGCAGCTGCCGGTAAGAGCTCAAGTAATCCGGGACGGAAAAACGCTTCTCGTACCAACGCCGAGACTGAAAGATGGATTTATCCTGGTGGATCCGGAAAATGTGCCGGATGGGGAGGAAAAAAAGGCAGCCAGTCTGAAGCATATTCATTCCTACGGAAACGTGGTCCCGCTCCACAGCCTCCCGAAGGTCGATCTTCTTTTCGCCGGTTCCGTCGCTGTTCACCGTGACGGACGACGTACTGGTAAAGGAGCCGGCTATGCCGACCGGGAATACGCGATTCTCCGGGAACTCGGCAATCCTCCGATGCCTGTTATCGGAACCGTTCATTCACTCCAGGTTCGGGACGAAGATTTTGAAACCGATACGTATGACCTTACCCTCGACATTATCGTCACGGAAAAGGAAGTTCTCCGTACCGGTGCGGAAGATCAAAAGCCGGCCGGTATTTTATGGGAACGGGTAACAGAGGAAGAAAAAGAAGCGATGCCTGTCCTCCGTGAAATTGAAAATCTCCTGAACAGCCGGTAGAAGCACCGGCTGTTTTTATGCTCTGCCCGGTTCGTACGCTTTCGCTTCCCGTGTTTCCACGGCGTTCGTCAGCCGGAAGAGAATTAATGCCGAAAGGACAGCTGCCCCGAGAAAGACTATCATCATGCCGGCAAGACCCGGCCAGCCTCCTCCTGTCCAGAAAAAACCACCGAGCGGTCCGGCTGCGGTCGATCCTCCATAGTACAGAAACAGGTAAAGAGAGGAAGCCTGTGATTTATTTGTAGCCGCGATCCGGCTTACCCATCCGCTCGCTACGGAATGACTTACAAAAAAGCCGAACGTAAAAATTCCGATGCCGATTATTTTTACCGTCAGATCCGGAACGAGAGTAACTGCCGTTCCTGCTGCCGCAAGCAGCAGATTGGCCATGAGCGTCCTCCGGCGTCCGAAACGGTCCAGGAGCCGGCCGGTGAGCACGGAACTGAACATGCCGACGACCATAATTAAAAACAGCCAGCCGACGAACGTCTGTGACATACCGTACGGCTCCTGCATCAGCTCATAGCTGATAAAATTAAAAAGAGCTGTGTTGCTTCCGAGAAGCATAAATCCCATAATAAACAGACAGATCATGGCCGGGCTGCGCATGTGACCGAGCATTCCTTTTCCGAGCCCTGCCAGGTCGGCCTGTTTGGCTTTAAAATTCTGCGATGCCGGCAGACTCCGCCAGAATACGAAGGCTGCCGCAATACTTATCAGGCCGGTGCCTGCCACTGACGTTTCCCATCCGAACATGCCTCCTGTTACGCCGGAGAACACCCGTCCGAACACTGCTCCAGCAGCATTACCGCTTATGTACAGCCCCATCGCCGCTCCAAGGCTTCCAGGCTCTATTTCTTCTCCAAGATAAGCCATTGCTACTGCCGGGAGGCCGGCAAGGGCTACCCCTGTCAAAATACGCATGATGATCATCTCTGTAAATCCGGGCATAAAAGCCGTCAGAAAACAGAGTATCGACGCTGCAAACATCGTTACTACCATGAGCTGCTTGCGGCCGTACACTTCTGAAATTGTGCCAAAAACGAGCATCGCTGCAGCGAGGGAGATCGTGGTGCCGGAAAGCGCCCAGCTTGCCGCAGCAGGCGTTACCCCAAAAGCAGACGACAGCTCGGGCATAAGCGGCTGCATGCAGTAAAGAATCGCAAATGTATTAAACCCTGCCGCAAAAAATGCAGCGGATGTTTTTCTGAATCTGCTCGTTCCACGACGAATTCTTCCCATACTCCCGCCTCCCGTCTTCTATTTTTATCGTAGCATGGTTCGTTCATGCTGTATAATGCATGATAAGTATTTAATTCATGCATTATATGCATATAAGGGAGGATTTTAAATGGACGAGCAGCAGCTGCGGTACTTTGTAACAGCCGCCGAAATGGAGCATATAACAAAAGCAGCCGAAACACTTTCCGTCAGTCAGCCCGCACTCAGCCGTGCTGTCACAAGACTCGAAAGAGAGCTAGGGGCTCCCCTTTTTGAAAGACACGGACGGTCGGTATCCGTTACAAGCTTTGGGAAAGAATTTTTGAAGCGGAGCAGGCGGATTCTCCAGGAATTCGATGCGGCAAGACAGGACGCTTTGGATCTGCAGGCACCGGACCGCGGAAAAATTTCACTTGGTTTTCTGCATACTCTCAGTACCGGGCTGATCCCGGATCTTCTTGCCGGGTACAAGGCCCGGTACCCGGACGTGCACTTCATACTCGGCCAGGGCCCTTCCCATACTCTGCTTGAGCAGCTGGAAGATGGGGTGTTTGATCTCTGCCTGACTGCTCTGCCGGAATTTTCCTCCAAAGTATCCTGGGAACCGCTGTGGGAGGAGGAACTGTTTATTATTCTTCCTGCCGGCCACCCTCTGGCAGAAAAAGAACGGCTGAACCTTTCTGATATTCAAAAAGACCCTTTTATTCACCTTAAACAGGGCTATTCTCTCCGGCGGTCGGTCGAACGGCTTTTCCGGGAAGCAGGTCTTCCACTCTCCTTCGCGTTTGAAGGGGACGAAGCTGACACTGTCGCCGGCCTTGTAGGGGCCGGACTCGGCGTGTCCATCCTGCCGGCTCAGCAGACAGCTGATCCGTCGCAGGTGGTGCAGGTACCGATCTCATTTCCCCGGGCTTTAAGAACTATCGGCCTTTCCCGTATACAGCAGACTTCTGCTTCCCCTGCAGTCCAGGCGTTTGCGGAGTACATCCGCAGAGTTTTGGCCGGAGAAGTTAAAAACGGATGAAACGGGTATAGAACTTTAATACAGCATTTTGGAAGGGAGTATCACTATGGAAGATTCAGCTGTCGTCATTGTTGGAGCAGGATCAGGCATCGGCTATCATACAGCGGCACGATTCGGAAAAGAAGGATTTCACGTTATATTGACGGCCCGCAATAAAGAACGTCTGGAAACGCTCAGTTCGCGACTGAAAAAGAGCGGTGTTAACACTTCTTACGTCGTCATGGACGCAGCCAGCGAACCTGTCGTTAAACAGTTTGCCGATACGCTGAAGGAGCAGGGCACAGCGGTCGAAGCTGTTCTGTTCAACGCGGTCGGGGGAACACCGGATGTACCGTCCGAACTTTCCACTGCTGTTGTAATGCAGGATCTTCAGGTGAGCATCGGCGGCATGCTCCATGTTTTCCAGC
>PWLM01000109.1 GCA_003560495.1 Bacillus sp. (in: firmicutes)
AAAGAGCTGATCCGAAGTCATTCGTTGACATCGGATCAGCTCTTTAATTTTATTTAATATTTGTTAACTCCGATAAGAATCATCAGAGCTGCAACGGTCATTGCCGCCACGAAAAGCCCTGCCCACATCATCACGTTAATCCAGCGTGAACCGTGGTTCATATGCATAAAAACGTACAGCTGCATAATTACCTGTATAGAAGCAAGAAGAAGAATAAACGGGATAGCAAATCCTGTCGGCACAATGTCACTTGCTACAGTTAAGAATGCTGTACTGGTGATAAATATCATAAAAATAAATGATACGAGCTGCGTACGTGATTCTCTTTTTAAGTTACGCTCAGATTCTTTGGTGGGCTTTCCCTCCAAAGGAGCACTTGGATCCACATGTGACATTCAATCAACCTCCTACTCCGAGTAGATAAACAACTGTAAAGATAAATACCCATACTACGTCGATAAAGTGCCAGTATAGTACTGCTGTGTTGAATTTCGGCGCGTTAGCCAGTGTAAGACCAGTCTTTCGGTAGCGGATAAGCAGCGTAATAATCCAGACAATACCGAATGTTACGTGTGCTCCGTGCGTTCCTACAAGTGTATAGAAGGAAGAAGCGAAGGCACTGACTGTATACCCTAACCCCTCATTATAGTAAACGTAAAATTCGTAAATCTCAAATCCAAGGAAACCAAGCCCAAGAATTACGGTACCCCACATCCATGCGAGCATTTTCTTGAAGTTACCTCTTTTCATGTTAATAACTGCGAAAACACTCGTCAAACTGCTTGTTAAAAGAAGCATGGTCATAATAAATACAAGATCCAGGTGGAAAAGATCCTGAGGTCCCGGACCTCCATCGTAGCTGTTGCGAAGCCCCAGATAGGTACCAAATAAAGAAGCAAAGAGAACGGTCTCCCCTCCAAGGAAGAACCAGAAGCCAAGATACTTATTGCGGCCTTCAAGCGTTGCCTTCTCCGGATCCTGTGGAAGGACGTTAGGTTGAATTGCTTCGTTTGCCATAATTATCCCTCCCCTTTCTCTTTTTTGATTTCAGATACCGGAATATGATATCCGTGATCCTCTTTAATGGAGCGGATAAACATCATGCTGAACATGAATACACCGCCGACAATCATCAGCCACCACTGGGAATAAATAACCCCGAATGCAAGAATAGAAAAACCTAATGTAATTAAGATCGGCAGAATAGAACCGTTCGGCATATGAATATCATCGAGCGGCTCAGCCGCTTTCATTCGTCCGTCCCCTTCCATCTTCTCATACCAGAACGCATCAAGGTCCCGTACGAGCGGAGTCTGAGCAAAGTTATACTCCTGCACTGGAGAAGTTGTAGCCCATTCCAGTGTACGTCCGTCCCAAGGATCCTGTACGTTATCCGTATTCTTGCGGGAAACAAGAACGTTGATTACGAGAAGTATGAAAGCAAAGGCCATCAGGAAAGCCCCCATGGAGCTGATAAAGTTCAATTCATTCAGTCCCTGTCCATCCAGGTAGGATCCTACCCGACGCGGCATACCCATTAGTCCAAGGAAATGCTGGACGAAGAATGTAAGGTGGAAGCCGATAAGGAACAGCCAGAAGAACCATTTCCCCAGCTTTTCGTCGAGTCTGTAACCGAACATTTTTGGCCACCAGTAGAAAGTAGCAGCAAAAATCCCCAATACAGAACCACCGATAATAACATAGTGGAAGTGCGCAACTACGAAATACGTATCGTGGAACTGATAGGTCGCAGCACTCATTGCCAGCTGGACCCCTGTTACCCCGCCGAGAACGAAGGAAGGGATAAACGCCAAGGCAAACAGATTTGCTGTAGTGAATCTAATTCTTCCGCCCCAGAGAGTCAGGAGCCAGTTGAAAATCTTAATTCCTGTAGGCACTGCAATAGCCATGGTTGCCACAGCAAATATAGCGTTGGCAACCGGTCCCATACCAACTGTAAACATGTGGTGGGCCCACACCATGAAGCCGAGGAAACCGATGATCATTGTAGCAAACACCATGGCTGTGTAACCGAAAAGACGCTTTTTCGCAAACGTAGGTATAACTTCTGAGAAAATACCGAACGCCGGCAGAATAAGAATATAAACTTCCGGATGTCCGAAGATCCAGAACAGGTGCTGATAAATAACTACGTTCCCGCCAAGCGCGACGTCGAAGAAAGCCCCTCCGAAAATACGGTCCAGCATGATAAGCAGAAGACCGACTGTCAGCGCCGGGAAAGCGAATAAAATAAGCATCGATGTTACGAATGTAGTCCACGTAAAAAGCGGCATCCGCATCATACTCATGCCAGGAGCACGCATGTTGACAATGGTGACCAGGAAGTTAATGGCCGACATCAGTGTACCAGCACCGGCTACCTGAAGACCCATTACGTAATAATCTACGCCGTGACCTCCTGAGGTAGTCGAAAGTGGTGTATACGCTGTCCACCCTGCGTCAGGACCGCCGCCTGTCATCCAGCTGATATTGAGGATAATCCCCCCGAAAATAAACAGCCAGAGCCCCAGAGAGTTGATGAACGGGAAGGCTACGTCCCGTGCCCCGATCTGAAGAGGTACAACGAAGTTCATAAACGCAAAGAACAAGGGCATGGCTGCCAGAAACAGCATTGTTGTACCGTGCATAGTAAGTAATTCATTAAATGTTTGTTCGCCTACAAAACCCATCTCCGGGAACATTAGCTGAATACGCATTAGCATTGCTTCAATACCAGCAATAGTAAAGAAGAAAAGACCGCCGAAGAAATACATAATTCCAATCTTCTTATGGTCCACCGTAGTCAGCCAGTCCCAGAGCACGCTTTTTTTAGACGCAGCTGTGCTGTTAGACACGAAGGAAGACCTCCCTTATTGCAATTTTTATTCTAATACTTTCAGTTCATTCACGTATTCTACGAGAGCATCCATTTCGTCATCAGAAATAGTATTCTCGTCAAAGGCCGGCATTTCGTTATCCGGTTTCAAGGATTCCGGATCACGGATCCAGTCTACGAGATTTTCTTCATTATAATCGAGGAATCCCGCGATAACTGTACGTTCACCGAAGTTTGTGAAGTTAGGTCCTACTGGTCCGCCTTCATCCCCTACTGCGTGACACTGAATACAGTTGTTTTCAAATACTTCACGGCCCTCTACTGCTACTTCACCCTCTGGTTCACTCAGTTCTTCATCCGGCTCCGCCATATTTTCCGCCCACGTATCGAACGTGTCCGGATCTACAGCGAGGACTTTAAAGTCCATCAGCCAGTGGGAAGCACCACAGAGTTCTGTACATTTCCCATAGTAAACTCCTTCTTCCGGTGCTTCCAGCCAGAGGTCGTTTGTAATTCCCGGTATGTTATCCGTTTTACCCGCAAGAGCCGGCACCCAGAAGGAATGAATTACATCGCTCGAGTGAAGTTCTACTGCAATACGCGTATCTGTAGGGATATACATATCCTGACCTGCATTGATACCGAGATCCGGATAAATAAACTCCCACCAGAACTGATGAGCATGCGCTTCGATTCTAACTACATCCTCAACTTCTTCCTCTTCGTCCAGAAGCTCCTGGTCCGCTCCTCCTTCGGCAAGACCTGTATCAGACAACTCAAACTGCGTTGTGACGTTAGGAACTGCCAGGAAGAGCAGCAGTACAATAGGAATAGCTGTCCAAATAAATTCGAGAGCACGGTTACCGTGAACCTGCTTTGGAATATGTGTATCCCCAGGTTTTTCACGGAACTTTAACAGTACGAATATGAAGAGTGTAAATACGACCACGATGACAAAAATCATTACGTAGGTGGACAGCATGATCAGATCAAACTGCATCTCTGCAACCGGCCCCCGAGGATCGAGTGCAGATAAGTTTTCCATCCCGCACCCTGCAAGAAGCAGGATGAAGGAAAACGGAAGCAATCTCAAAAGGTGCTTCATCTCGTCTTAAACCCCGCTTTCTTTCATACATTTTTAAAACATGTGTACAAGTACCATCAGCACAAACATAACCGTCATGTAGTACAGAGAGTAAATAAACATGCCTGTCGCCCATTTCATGTCATCTTTTGTTTTAAGACCTGTCAGTCCATAAATAAGCCAGCTTCCTCCAAGAATAAGCGCCGCGGAAGTATAAACTGTCCCAAAGTCAGCGACGAGAAGAGATACAGGAATTAAGGCTGCCACATACCAGATGATCTGTCGCTTTGTCAGCGCAAACCCTGCCTTGACGGGAAGCATAGGTATTCCTGCTGCGCGGTATTCATCCACTCTCCTCATTGCCAGTGCCAGAAAATGAGGCGGCTGCCAGATAAACATGATTAGAAACAATGCCCAGGCATAAGGGTGCAGACCCGGATCAATTGCCGCCCACCCCATGAGTGGAGGAACTGCTCCGGCAAAACTGCCGACAATAGTATTCAGCGTTGTTGTACGTTTAGTCCACATCGTATAGAGTACAACATAAAAAATCAGCCCTATGACACCAATTAGTGCGGCTGTAAGGGAGGCTGCCGCTAAAAATGCGGTACCAGCAAGAGAGACTGCCAACCCGTATGTAAGCGTCTGTTTCCCAGTCAGCCTTCCTGCGACAGTCGGCCGGTCTTTTGTACGTTCCATCAAATGATCAATGTCCCGGTCGATGTAATTATTCAGAGCACATCCTCCGGCGATGATCAGCGCGGAACCTAAAAGAGCCATAAAAGCTGTCATAGCATTGGCTGCCAGGGTAGTACCGGTGTAATAGGCAGCCAGGTAAAGCCCGGTAAACGCGGTAATTAAATTAGACATTACAATTCCAGTTTTGGAAATAGTAACGTAATCCCGCCAGCTGACCGTTGAACTGGTAATTTCACTTACATTAGTTACAGTTTCCGCTGAAGACATTGCATTCAGTTTACTCAATTTCATTCACCCCCTGTACACATCACCTTTTTTGTTATGTTTTAGAAGGAAAAAATTATTCCGCAGTGAACTTTTATCAGCGACAATTCAATAGTCTTTTCGAAAAAGCTGTAAACGCTCTCTCAAAAAACCTTTACACAAGCGCATAACAAAAAAGATGGTAGTTTGCACTGCTCATACACATTATAAAGGAAGAACACCTTATTTTCATCACATTTTTTTAGAGTTGATATTTCTGAAACACCTTTGTGACAATTGTGTGAAAGTCATTTCTTCCTTTAGAATTTGCTATATTATAGAGGTGCAGCATCATAAGCGATATATTCGTGGGTTTTTTTGTTATTCTGGCATAATATTGTACTGTTCACGCAAACTTATTAAATAAAAATCTTTTGTACAATTTAGAAAGATGGTGGAATGCTATGCATCGACTCCTTAAATTTTATGGAATTATTACTACGCTGGGTATGCTCCTCGTTCTTCTCCAGGGAGCTCTCGTAACTCAGACAGGTTCGGGTGATGCCTGCGGGCCGGAATGGCCGCTGTGCTACGGACAGGTCATCCCGGAAAATCCAACGATTGAAACGATGATTGAATATACCCATCGTGTTGTTTCCGGCGTTCTCGGTTTGATGGTCATAATACATGCTGTGTGGAGCTGGAAAGTTATTGGGCACCTGCGGGAAACGAAATTATTTTCACTGCTGGCAGTCGCTTTTATTATATTACAGGGGCTTCTCGGGGCGGCTGCCGTCGTATGGGGCCAGTCAGATGCAGTAATGGCTCTTCATTTCGGTTTTTCTCTTATTTCTTTTGCGAGTGTACTTCTGCTGACGATACTGGCTTTCGAAGATGGTAAGCCTGCTTCTTTAACTTCTCCGAAGATTTCCCGAAGCTTCCGGGGGATGATTATTTTTAACCTTATCTTTACTTATATGGTCGTTTACACCGGAGCTTACGTGAAACATTCAGGTGCAGGCGGCGCCTGTGATGGATGGCCTTTATGTAATGGGCAGATAATTCCTTCCCTTCAGGGCGGAGTGGCCATTCAGTTTTCCCACAGACTTGCTGCAAGCCTTCTTTTAATAACAATATTAATTATGTTTATTCAGATGATTAAACATCATATTAAAAACAAGCCGCTCTTGTACAGTGGAACTGCAAGCCTTATCCTGATATCCTCCCAGGCTCTGAGTGGTGCCTTCGTAATCTTTACCGGTTTTACTCTGACAGCTACGCTTTCGCACGCCGTCATAGTCAGCCTGTTGTTTGGCACCCTCAGTTACATGGCCATGGTTGCGTCCCGGGCAACGATTACACGTTCTTCATAAAAACGATAAGTTGCCAATAATAAAAGAGGCTGTCCGGACATCTCCGGACAGCCTCTTTTTTATTTATCTTTCTCCAAGAAATGAACGGAGCATCCAGTTATGCTTTTCAACAGACTGTCTGATTTCGATCAGCATATCTGCTGTAGCTTCATCATCAGCATCATCTTCCAGGGTTTCGATATCTTCCTTCAATTCAGAGGAAAGCGTATCAAAATCAGCTACTAGAGAACGTACCATATCTTCTGCCTCCTGCTCTCCTTCTGCTTCTTTGAGGGTCGTTGTTTCCAGATATACCTTCATGGACGCCACCGGTTTGCCTTTTAAAGCAAGAAGCCTCTCTGCCAGTTCATCGATATGCTCAGCCGCTTCATTATATAACTCTTCAAATTTTTCATGAAGAGTAAAAAAATGCGGCCCTTTAACATACCAGTGGTAGTTGTGAAGTTTTACAAACATGACATTCCAGTTTGCTACATGTCTGTTAAGGATTTCAGTTGTCTGTGTATGTGCCATTATATCAACTCCCTTTTTTTCTTTCTGCTCTCATCTGTATTATTTCCCGATATGATTTTTTTAAACATCTCTTTATCTTTGTACACATTTGGTGAAATGATATATTTTCAGAAAGTTATGCTGGAATTCACTTTTTATAAGGTTATACTTCGTCAATGCTCATATTAAACAAGGGCTTCTGTCACTTTCATCTTCCTGGTAATTGTCTGCTGAATTCTTCATTTTAAACCTGGAGAAACCGATGTGCATTCGGTTTCTATTTAATGACTTCTTTACTCAACTTCTGTGACTTAAAAACTGTGTTCGTCTTATATAGAATAAAAAAGGGAGCTGCCCTTTAAGCGGACAGCTCCCTTATGCTATGTCAGAAACCTATGCATTATTTCCCCGTGCACGCATTGTCGCCTCATGAAGAGCAGACAGCTGTTGTTCCAGCTGAGCCAGAATTTGTTTACCTTCTTCTTCAGAAACGAGTTTGAGACGGATCGCGAAATCTATTTCGCGTGACAGACCGAACATCTGCGTATCTAATACCTCTTCGTAAAGTGGACACTGAGGCATTGTCAGATTCCTCATTTGAACTTCAATGAGTTTAACAATTTTTTCGGCATCTTCTCTTAGAAGGGCATAGGCTTTTTCGCTCTGTTCAGACAGGATTTCAGTGGACACGCGAATCCCTCCTCTACTTCAAGCAAAGCATTCACGAAGCACATTCGCTCAGTATGATGCTTTAATACTATCTTAGCTTGTCAAAAGAAAAAATGCAACTGCCTTATAGCAGATGACAATTAACCTGCTTCCTACTATACTGATAGGGAAAGGATGGTGGTAAAATGGATGAAATGCTGGTACAGATAAAAGGGGCTGTAAAACATCCCGTAATGATTGATCCCGGTGTATGGATTTTCGATGAGCGTAGAGTAGATATGGATACTGTATTCGATGAATCTGAAAAAAATCAGACGGACAAAGAATATGAAGCGATGGGCAGAGCATTCGATGAACAGCGAAGAGGTGCGCTCCCTCCTCAGACCAATGAGAATAAAGTAACGATAAGCAGAAGGGATCTTACGGAAAAATCTTTAGGCATCCGCATTGCTCCATTTATGAAAAATGCCGAGCCGAATGAAACAGCTGCAATGGTACGGCTGCACCGCAAAAATGAAAAAGAAGATCTTATTCTTCCGGTTGAAAAAGCTATGTCAGGTATCGTTGCTTTTTCCGACACAGGCAGCCCCCTGCGAAGCTCTGGACCGCTCCACTTTTACTACAGTGATGGTTCTAATCGAAATGAGCCTATTACGCATGTTTCCGGATTTACTTTCATTGAATCTGAAGAAAGCAGCAATTAACTAAAAAGAACCTGTCCGCCTTGAGAAAGGACGACAGGTTCTTTTTAGTTACTGTTTATAACAGATCTGCAGCCAGCTGAGCGAGACCGGACCTTTCTCCTTTTTCAAATTTCATATGTCCGGAAATGTCGAGATGTTTCATTCGTTCAACGACATAGGACAAACCATTAGTGTATTCATCGAGATAAGGGTGATCAATTTGTTTAGGATCCCCCATTAAAACAATTTTACTGCCTTCCCCTACCCGGGTAATAATAGTTTTAACTTCGTGCTTCGTCAAATTTTGAGCTTCGTCAATAATAATATACTGCTCCGGGATACTTCTCCCCCGGATGTAAGTCAGGGCTTCCACCTGGACTGTTGACATGCCTGCAAGAATATCTTCCAGTTCTGTAGTCTTATTTGTATTAAATAAAAATTCCAGATTGTCAAATATCGGCTGCATCCACGGACGGAGTTTTTCGTCTTTTTCACCCGGGAGATACCCTATGTCTTTACCTACGGGTACGACAGGACGAGTTACTAGCAGCTTTTTATATTCATGCATGTCTTCAGTGAGATACATGCCACAGGCAAGTGAGAGCAGGGTTTTACCGGTCCCTGCCTTACCCACAAGTGTTACAAGGGGGATATCTTTACGGAGAAGCAGCTCTATTGCCATACGCTGCTGAACATTTCGGGGTCTCACTCCCCATATCCCCTCAAAATCACCCAGGAACAGATCCAGCTTCTGTGCTTTTTGATCCGTCATGGCAAGTGCAGAACGGCTGGGATTTGTAAGGTCCCGAAATACGCAGAAATGGTTCGGATTTAAAGATTCTGTACCAGCTTCTTTAAAGCTTAAATACCGCTTTTTAAAAAGCCGGTCCATCGTGTCACTATCCATCCACTCTTCGCTGTACCCTTTATATATATTATAAAATTGAGCTACATGGTCCGAAAGAAAATCTTCGGCCTGGATTCCGAGGGCATCAGCTTTGACTCTCAATAGAGCATCTTTCGACACAATGACAATATTTTAAGGTTGTTCAGCTTCTTCCATCATGTTCAGCGCGATAGCAAGTATTCTATTATCGTTGTTTTTTTCCAGTCCGTGTTTCTCCATTTGTTCATAAGAGCGGTGATTCAGTTCAACTATAAGCTTTCCCGTCCCGGGAAGTTCCACCCCTTCATGAAGCTTGCCTTTAGTTCTCAGCTGATCGAGAAGCCGCGCCACTTCCCTCGCATTTCTTCCAATCTCATCAGTCAGTCTCTTTTTAGTATCAATTTCTTCCAGAACTACGGCAGGGATTACTACCGTGTTTTCTACAAAGGAATGAATCGAAAGCGGATCATGAAGCAGAACATTAGTATCGAGAATATACGCCTTTATCATAGCGCTCCCTCCACAGAACAGCAGAATTAGGGTGATTTATTTTATTTTTATCAGCTGCAAAGTTCTTAGTGTTCGTACCAGCAGTATGTTATACGTTTTTTAAAGCTTTCATCACTTGATTATCCAGCTTTAGAGCAGCTTCTTCATCGTAAGTTTTTTCAAACTTCGGCTCGTTTATAAGCCGGGCTCCATAAAACATGACATCTTTGACTTCCTCTATCTTTACTTCCACCATAATTAATTTAAGTGGTACATTACTCATTACATCTTCTCCAACAGAAGCTCTCCCCGTCAAAGAATATGTGGATCCATCTGCAATTACGGTAATGGTGACCAATGGTTCGGATTTTATG
Organism: Bacillus sp. (in: firmicutes); assembly: GCA_003560495.1. Classification (GTDB taxonomy): domain Bacteria; phylum Bacillota; class Bacilli; order Bacillales; family Salisediminibacteriaceae; genus Alkalicoccus. Next base: position 9,829 of record PWLM01000109.1, read on the forward strand.
TTATTTAAAATTTTTGATTTTTGATCGACCGCAAACCTTACAGTTTTCGAATCTTTAGCAAATATCCAGGATATGGCATTTACTTTCGGTGCCCCACTTTCAATATCTACCGTGGCGATGGTAACATAGTGCTCTTCCTGTAGAGTTGCAAGCAGATCTTCGTTTAATGATGTTTCAATACGATTCCCCACCGGTATCCCCTCCTTTCACATTCTACATTCCCTGATCACAGGAATAATAATAAATATATTCGAGAAACTAAAAGATAAATCCTTCTTTGGCTCAGGCTCTTTTGTGAATATTTTCAGTAAAAATCAACGTGTGTTAGTAACTAACCCTTTTTTATAAAGTAACATTTTATTTGTTGATTCTCATGCCATCGGACTTCCAAGCAATTTATTATAGGGGCTTGATAGTTAAATTTTTAATTCCTGTAATGTACGGCCTGAATTTTCAAGCATGAAACTGCCATCCGAATATAGAAGCAAATAATTTAATGGATATCCAGCGCGAAGGTTTGTTATTTAACGAAAACGGTACTACTGCGAAAGGATTTTTTACAGATAAAGCATCCAAGCGCCCGCCCCCATGTTATAATTGACACAAATTATTTTTAAATAGGCAGGTGAGATAAATGCGTGTGAAGTGTGTTCTATGTGATAAAATAGAAAAATTATCCCCGGACCTGCCTCTGGCCAAAAAACTTCGGAACCGGCCGATTCATACCTACATGTGTGAGGATTGCCGCGAAAGAATTGCTGAAAAAACAGAGGCCCGGCTTAATACCGGACACTTTCGTAAGCATCATACAGAAGAAGAAACAGATGAGTACATTTAACTAAGCTGCTATTATTATTACAACTGCAAAATTTTATCAGAAACAGGAAGCAGGATATAAGAGTCATTGGGAGCCTTTTACAATACTTCGTTTCTGACCAAATCAACCTAAAAAAACTCTGAGTACATTGAGCACTCAGAGTTACTTTATGAAGTCTGTTTCTCTTCCTCATCTTCAGCTTTGTGACGCCTGAGCTGCAGTTTGTACATACCAAGTACGACAGCGGCTATGAAAAGAGATTCGATAATTGGAAGCGTAAAAGCTAAAAAAGTTATGAACATGTTTCCGAAGAGCATTGCTGCATAGACAACGATATTTTTTAGAAGCGGGAGCTTCCGGGCAAATCCAAGATTGAAAACAAGAATACTAAGTAGATTTATAATAATATATAAAATCCAAAAAGCAGTCAAAAAGTTTTCCGGATCGCCGGCACCAAGAAAATCAGCAAGCGGGGCCATGTTTGGAGAAGCAGTGTTACCTGCACCTGAAGCTAGTATCATGTGTTTATACACTCCTAAAGCCGTATTTCTATCACTTTTCCTACTATAGCATAAATTAATAAAATGAAACAAAATATTAGAGTCTCTTTGTCGTATTTAACAATCTGGTGATGCATTTTATTCAAGCACTGAAAATTTCAAACAATCTTTTATTTTGACATTATATAAAGTACAATAAGCTTAGTGATTAAAGGAGGAACTGCTATGAGGTCTTTTGACATTGTTTTTTTTATGCTCGCAGTTATTGGTACTATCGGGATGATGGGGCTCGGAGTTGCTCTGGCGCAGACTAGCCTGGTGCTGTTTTTTGTTTTCGGTGGTCTTTTCGGTGGATCGCTCGCTTACGGATTCAAGCGAAAAAAAGATGTTTTTGCTGCTGAATCTGAACAAACAGATTAATATTAACTCATTCCCTGATCAAAGTTAATTTGAAGACAATATCGGACTATAATTAAGAAATTCAGGGCAAACAAATACAATTATATGTTAAGCAGCCTGTTTTCGCATAAGAAAACAGGCTGCTTAATTAGCTATTAGAATCTTAAAAAAGTTTCGACGCTGAAACGCCTGCAGAGAAGTCAGCATTTAACCACCGTCCGTATTAACAGGCACTATGATTACAACCTGTACACATTAAAGAGGATGTATTTTACCGGTACAGTTCTTCTTTAATTTCCTTGTACACGGCCGGATTGGCAGCAAATAATGTATCTTTACTCAAAAATTGCAGCTCTTCTCCTTTATAGTTTGTCGCTACCCCGCCTACTTCCTGAAGAAGGGCGTAGCCGGCTGCTATGTCCCATGGGGCGAGCTTCATGCTTATATACGCATCCAGCCTGCCTGAAGCAACATATGCAAGTTCTATAGCAGCAGCTCCGTAGGAACGTGTTCCCCTCACTTTTCGTACAATACGCTGAAGTTTTTCATCCTTTAAAACCCATCCTGTATTAAAGCTGACAAGCGACTCATCCAAAGACCTGTGACTTAATTCAGGAAGTTTCTCCTCATTTAAATAAGCCCCTTCTCCTTTAATGGAAGTGTACAACTCATCATTCATAACGTCGTAAATAATTCCAATCAACGGTTCTCCATCTTCGAAAATCCCAAGAGAAATAGCAAAATTAGTTCCCATATGCACAAAATTTACTGTTCCATCTATAGGATCCAGTATCCAGACCGTTCCTTCTAAATCTTTAATGTTTTCAAAAGATCCTTCTTCCCCCATAAGCCGGTGGCCGGGAAAATTATCTTTAATTTTATTCTTAAAAAGATCTTCAACGTTTTTATCTACATCTGTAACAAGATCATTTTTATCTTCTTTTGTATCAATACCATAGGAAAACTGCATTTTTTCCCGAATGTAATCTGCTGCTTCCCTGACATAGGATTCAGCTGTCGCTTTGAGGGTAAATTTATTCATCCTGCTTACACATCCTTTGTCGAATCAGTGATGTATTCACTTATATCACACAAGGATAGCTGCAGGCAAATATTATAGAGAGGAGAGAGAAGGAGTTGAAGAGGTTCATTCAGGAGTGCCCGTAAAAATCCCTCCATGAAAAATAAATCCATGAAGGGCAATATGCCACAGTTTCTTAATTATCTTTTTACTTTTCAAAACAGCTGCAATTCATGACGAGTACCTGCCACATTATTATGCTTCGAGGCGTAGCCATTCTCCGCGCAGCTCTTCCAGCTTATGTTTGCTGAGTTCAACCTGCTCCGACTCTTCTGCCTGCATAGCGTCAAAAAGTGTCTGTAGTTCGTAATCGATCTCCAGTTTGAGTACAGGGATACGACGCTCCCCATCTTTTCTCTTCAACGTTTGAATGACCTTCTCCATGTTTCGCACCCCTTTTTTCTCCGAATATTCGGATTTTTTTAACTCGATAAATACCCCTATGCATATCTATATGGAGTTATTATAAGATTAGTGCATTTATCGGAATTTTGCAACTATTTATTTAGTTAATTTTAAAATTCCACAATCTATCTATATTTAAACCTCTTTATTTTAATTATTTATGTGCTTTTGCTACAATGAAGCTTATTGTATAGCTCTGATGATTTTTATTAGAAGTGGACCTGCGATTCGAGCTGTCTGAAAACCACTCTATTTAAAAAGTATTCAACCTGCCCGGCTTTTCGGAAAAGTTGCAGTGGTATTATGAACAGCTGAACGTAAACAGAGCTAATTTTAAAAAAGATGGTGATTATATGAACTTTCAAGGATTCAGTGAAGATGATTTTGACGTATTTGCTGTAGAAGGTCTTGATGAGCGTATGAACGCATTAAAAGAGAATATCCGACCGAAACTCGAATTTCTGGGGGAGCATTTCAAAGATTTTTTAACACATAAAACCGGGAGTGATATTTATTACCATGTAGCGAAGCATGCCCGCAGAAAAGTTAATCCTCCGGATGATACATGGGTAGCTTTCGGCAACAGCAAAAGAGGTTATAAAAAGCTTCCTCATTTTCAGATCGGTCTCTTTGGTTCGCACGTATTTGTGTGGTTTGCTGTTATTTATGAGTCTCCTGTAAAGGAGGCCCTTGGTCACACACTTCATGAAAAAGCAGAAGAAATTCTTCGGGACATCCCCAATTCGTTTGAATGGAGTATAGATCATACAAAGCCGGATACCCTTTCCCATTCCGACTTAACTGAAGAATCTTTTAAAAAAATGACGAATCGCCTTACCGAAATAAAAAAAGCAGAAATTTTATGCGGAATAACTCTCGACGATGAGAATCCCGCTGTAAAGGACGGAAAAGTATTGATAGAAAAGATAGAAGAAGCTTTTACTACCCTCCTTCCTCTATACGAATTAAGCATGGAGCTTTATGAACAAAAAGTTTAAACTGCATGTTTCGACAGCTTAAAAGCACAGCGGAACTTTATCCGCTGTGCTTTTTTTATGCTCCGTTTTGTGAGCATTAACTTTTTGCTTTATTTATACTTCAGCCGTGGTAAAAACTTGTGGAAACGAATTTTGCAGTGTAAGAATAGAAAAGTATAACAGAGTCTAAACCTTAATAATTGAATCACGGCTGCTTTTTGCTTTTTTGATAACTTCGTACGCAATCTGTCCTGTCTGCTCTTCATAATCTTTGAAGTGCTGCTTTTCTTCAGCTTTAGAAGGAACAACTTTTTTAAAATTGTTGTACAGGGAAAGAACTGTGTCCCGTTCAGCACCTTTTACATACGCCTGATCCACGATTTCAAAAAAGTTTACAACGTCGATAATTTCATCTTTCGTCCAGTCTATTGATATTGGAAACCTGATATCTTTATTCATATATGTCTCCTTTTTCATAGTTATTAATCTGTTCAATTTATCCACAATCTAGTATACTTCACCTTATTCCTAATGCTCTTGAAACATCATACCAAAAAAAAGATGAATTCTAAAGAAGAGGAGGCTTCTGCCTTGTATTCCAATGACCAATCCCGTGCGCCTCTTTATGAGGGGCTGCTTGAACACAAATCTAAAAACCCGCTTCAGTTCCATATTCCCGGGCATAAAAAAGGTACCGGAATGGATCCGGAATACCGCGACTTTTTAGGAGAAAATGCCCTCTCTATAGATATGATTAACATCGCTCCTCTCGATGATCTCCATCACCCTCATGGAATTATAAAAGAGGCCCAGGAATATGCCGCCGAAGCTTTCGGGGCTGATCACACCTTTTTTTCTGTCCAAGGTACAAGTGGAGCAATAATGACGATGATTATGTCAGTGTGCGCTCCAGGAGACAAAATTATTGTACCTAGAAATGTACACAAGTCTATTATGTCCGCGATCATATTCTCCGGTGCGACTCCAATCTTCATACACCCTGAGCTGGATGAAGAACTGGGGATTTCACACGGTATTTCACTTGAATCTGTTGAAAGAGCTCTGACTGTACATCCGGATGCTAAAGGACTTCTTGTTATTAATCCAACTTATTTTGGTATTTCTGCTAATTTACAGGCAATCGTAGACTCTGCTCATTCCTATGATGTACCCGTTCTTGTAGATGAAGCCCACGGTGTACATATTCATTTTCATCAAGATTTTCCTTTATCTGCAATGGAAGCAGGTGCAGATATGGCCGCCACTAGTGTTCATAAACTGGGTGGGTCCCTTACTCAGAGTTCGGTGCTGAACGTACAGGGATCTCTTGTGCAGGCCAACCGCGTCCAGTCTGTGATTAGTATGCTGACCACTACCTCCACTTCTTATCTTCTTCTCGCTTCTCTTGACACTGCACGGCGCTACCTTGCAGTCTCTGGCCATCAGGAGCTGTCCCGAATCCGAAAGCTGGCCGAAAACGCCCGGAATGAAATTAACAACATACCAGGGCTTTTTTCTCCCGGGAAAGAATTTTTAAATAATCATGCCAGATTTGATATGGATGTTACGAAACTGACTGTCTCTATTAAGAATCTTCACATTACTGGTTATGAAGCGGAAGTCTGGCTGCGGGAGGAGAAAAATATTGAGGTTGAACTTTCTGATTTGTACAACATTCTGTTTCTGATAACTTTTGGCGATAGTGAAAATACAATCAAGAAGCTGATAGAAGCTCTTAAGGAACTTTCCGAACGGTTCAGAACTTCTGAAAGTCCACCTGAAAACGGATGGCACGTAGACGTTCCTAACATCCCTACACTGGCTTATTCCCCCCGGGAAGCTTTTTATGCTGAGACGGAGTCAATTCCGCTGCACAAATCTGCTGGAAGGGTCAGCGCTGAATTTATGATGATTTATCCTCCTGGAATTCCAATTTTCATACCCGGGGAAATAATCGAACAGGAAAATCTCGATTATATACAAAAGAATATCGACACAGGGCTTCCGGTCCAGGGTCCTGAAGATCCTTCTCTCAAAAATCTGCTTGTTATAAAAGAACGAAAAGCTATTCTGTAAAAAAGTTCACCTAAAACAGGAAGGCCGTCCAAATTTATTTTAAACAGCCTGTTAATGAGTGACAAAATTAAGCTGCCTCCAATATTTCGGGGCAGCTTTTTTAGTGTATCACTCTAAATTTATTATAATATTTCATTTATTCACGATGTGTCTGTTCCCACTTCTATAATTTCACAGGCGGACGGGCAGCGTACATTCCCAGGGATTCCTTCAAAAACCCGGAAAGAATAGCCATATCCTCCTCATCGTCGACATGAAGCATTCCGGAAAGATTTGTTATGTCGTCAAGATGTTCGTATTCCAGCAGCACTTGTCTGCCGGTGTGCATACAGATCAGGAGAATTTTCCCGAAAAACATACTTGTATAAAGAACTGCGAAGTCGTAACGGTCCCCGGCAATATCCACTCCTATGAACTGAACGTCAGCTTTTTCGTGGACGTTGTAAAGTTCTCTGTACATAGTCAAATTAATCCCTCCTCACTCATATTATACGAAAATTCAGACTATTAAACAATCTTTTAATTACTGCGAACTAAAGCTTCCTCAATCTTCTGTGAAAGTTTAATACAATTTTAGAAGCTTTAGCGTCGACTATATATATTCTGCAGCTCCATCTTTCCTGCAATCAAGAGGGTCTATAAATTTTTTTAGGAAGAGCATCCAGAGAATTTTACACTTAGTATAAAAATTGTTAGAATCTGAAAAATCCATCTTCATATTAAGTGAGACAAAGCTTTAAAAAAATGAAGACAGTCAACTTTTCATTTTATTGAAAAGTTGACTGCTTAGCCTGAATAAATTGTGCAAGCTCCTGTGCAAAAATAATGTCCTGTCTTGTTATTTTATAATTACTGTTCATAAGTTTTACTGAAATAACAAACTTAAGGTTTTCACGGTCATAAATCGGAAGAAAAAGCACTTGGTCGTTTTCCTTTTGAATAAAGGTAACCATCTGAAGCCGGTCTGGAAATAAAAATCCCTGGCCAAAAAGTTCCTGTTTTTTTGTAAGACCCCGGATACCAAGAGCATAGGTCAGCTTTAATTTTCCATTTTGGAGAGAATGAATTGTGAGTACTGCCTCTCTTTTCGCTACCGTATGAATAGTTTTTAAAATTCGTACAATAAAATCTTCCTGACTCGATGCATAATCATAGGCCAGGCCCACTTCCAATCTCAACTCATCTAAAAAATCTGATTTTTTCATCATAATATCACCACCAACCTTATATTTTTACCCTCTCAAACGAATTGAGCTTATAATAACATAATTAAATTTTTCTTCTTGTCGTCTTTTGTCAAAAAAATTTGAAAGTTTTATAAATATATAAAAATGATTCGAAAGTCGAACAAAAAAGGAAATATCCAGAGTATATTACTCCTGAACATTTCCCATTAATAGTAAATTGTTTATGGCCATAAGTCATAGAGAATGGCAGCTGTCTCTTCAAGATCGTAGGGCTCCCAAAATAATTCTCCATTAATTAAAAGATCTTTATGCAGATGCAGACCTCCGTCTCCTCCATTAAGTGAATCACTTGTACCAGTATTCCCTACATATCCTATAACAGTTTCTTCATTCACTTTCTCCCCAAGTTCCAATTCATCCGGAATACTGTCCAAGTGGGCGAAGCGTATCATTACTCCATCCTGATACTGGACCCAGACCTGCATTCCTCTTAATCGGTCAAGTATGTATTCAGGAGTAAATCCGACCTCTGCTGCTTTTTCAAGTTCTTCGTTTCTCTCTTCATGAGAATCATATTCTTCAAAATCATGATCTACCCTTACTACAGTTCCTTCAGCCATAGCAAATATTTGCGTATCCGTAGTTATTTCTACTCCCGATGAATAATCATAGTAATCTATTCCTTCATGTTTTCCGTTGCGGTAATCCCGAGGCGCTCCCGGAAGATGGCTTTCTACAGTACTGACTGAGGCACCTTCGATCGGTCTTTCCAGAAAACTTAGGAAATCTACCATTTCTGCAGGCGATTTATCGTGAATAGAAATATCGTTACCTATTTCCTCCCATTCTTCGTGTTCTATCGTGAAATTTACATTGTTTTCTTCAAGCTGATAATCACCTTCCAGTCCCTTCTCCAGAAAAGCAAGAGAAACGTAAGGAGTTTCTTCTTCAAAAAACAATTGAACATCATCGTAAGGAAGGTATTGACCGTTCACTTCCACTACAGGAACATCTTCTACCATGTAAAACTCTCTGTTTCCAACAGCAGCCCGGGCAGTTTTATTCACCGTATCATAATCGAATTCTCCGTTGATCTCTTCTATTAAATCTTCGAAAGCCACTGCCTTTTCATCTTGGCTGCTTACTTCAACAACCTCCAGAGTGTTCGCATGTTTCTCGTTTTCCTCGTTGTCGGTTTCAGCATCCTTATGCTGACTGCTCTGATTATGACTGTTTTTTCCATCATTATTTCCTGTAGTTTCTTCAGATCCGCAGGCTCCAATAAAAATTAGACACCCTGCAGCGGATAAACACGTTAATATACGATTCATAATGTTAGCTCCTTCATTGTTTTCCAGTAATATTTATCTTCCAGCTGTTTGGATATACTTTGTTAATAACAGTTGTTTTTTAATTAATAATGGCGGACAGCAGTGTAGTTTCCTGTAATGATCATAAAAGGTACCTCGTACAAAACATTTAAATTAATATGTACAAAACTCTTTTCTATACGATTTCTAATGAACTGTCGTGTGATGAAGGGTTTTATATGAGTGAAACACTAATGCTTATTATCATTTTAGCACAAGGATTTTGTATAAAAAACTTCTGGATTTATAATAAGACGCCTTCTGTATAAAAAGAATATACATAAAACTAATGTAATAAAAAAAGAGCTCCGCAATGCGGAGCTCCTGTTAACTATTTTGTAACATGTACAGGCATGCCAAGAGCGAGCTCAGCTGTTTCCATTGTAATCTCACCAAGTGAAGGATGAGCGTGGATAGTCAGTGCAAGATCTTCAGCAGTCATACCTGCTTCGATGGCTACACAAGCTTCTGAAATCATATCAGAGGCGTTATGACCTGCGATCTGAACACCAAGTACAAGACCATCGTCTTTACGAGTAACCATTTTCATAAAGCCTTCAGATTCATTCAGTGAAAGTGCACGCCCATTTGCCTGGAAAGGAAACTTAGAAGCCGTGACTTCGTAGCCCTCTTCTTTTGCCTGCGCTTCCGTCAGCCCTACCTGTGCAAGCTCAGGACCAGAGAAAACCACTTCCGGAATAGCTGTGTAATCAATCTCTGTCGGTTCACCAGAAATAGCTTCAGCAGCCACTTTAGCTTCGTAGGATGCTTTATGCGCCAGTGCCGGTCCGGCAACTATGTCTCCAATAGCGTAAATATTGGAAACAGATGTACGACACTGTTTATCAATTTTGACGAGACCTTTATCGTCTACTTCAATACCTGCCTGCTCAAGACCGAGCTCATCCGTATTTGGACGGCGGCCGACAGTTACAAGCAGTACGTTCCCCTCAAACTCTTCTTCCTTGCCTTTAACTTCTGCTTTAACTTTCACACCATCATCGGTTTCTTCCATTTCCTGTGCAAAAGCTTCTGTTTTGATCGTAACGCCTTTATTTTTCAGCCGCTTGGAAACGAGCTGGCTCATCTGTTTTTCAAAACCTGGAAGAATTTGTTTCGTGCCTTCCAGAATTGTCACTTCCGAACCGAGGTCGGCATATGCTGAGCCAAGCTCAACTCCAATATAGCCTCCGACGATTACAACCATTTTTTCTGGAACTTCTTTCAAAGCCAGTGCACCTGTAGAAGAAACTACTTTACCTTCTTTGAACTTGAATTTCGGAAGTTCAATTGGGGAAGACCCTGTAGCCACGATGCAATTTTTGAATTTGTACGTCTGGGAGGACTTGTCGTCCATAACTTTCGCGGTGGAATCTTCACCAAAATACGCTTCCCCACGTACAATTTCCACGTTATTGCCTTTAAGAAGACCTTCAACGCCCCCCGTCAGTTTTTCAACTACGGAAGCTTTCCATTTTTGAACTTTTGAAAAGTCTAAATCGACTTTACCAACTGAAATTCCCATATCGTCGGAATTATTGGCATTATGGTAACGGTGCCCCGCTTCGATCATTGCTTTCGAAGGAATACACCCGACATTAAGGCATACTCCACCCATGTTTTCTTTTTCAACAATTGTTACTTTCTGGCCAAGTTGAGCTGCACGGATCGCCGCTACGTACCCTCCGGGTCCGGAACCGATGACGAGCGTGTCCACCTCAACTGGAAAATCTCCTACAACCATGCACTATCCCTCCATAACAAGTAATTGTGGATCGTTTAACAGACGCTTAATATGGTTCATCGCGTGCTGTGCTGTCGCACCATCAATGATACGATGATCGAAGCTTAAAGACAAGGCTAAAACAGGAGCTGTGACAACTTCTCCATCTTTTACGACTGCCTTTTCAGCAATACGGCCAATTCCGAGAATGGCTACTTCCGGGTGATTAATAACCGGTGTAAACCACTGGCCGCCGGCAGAACCGATATTAGTAATGGTAATGGAGCCGCCTTTCATTTCTTCAGAAGCAAGCTTTCCATCCCGGGCTTTGCCCGCAAGATCATTAATTTCATCAGAAATTTTGAAAATCGATTTACGGTCTGTATTTTTAACTACAGGCACAAGCAGTCCTTTATCAGTATCTGCTGCTATTCCAATATTGTAATAATGTTTGTGAATAATTTCTTCTGTTGCATCATCCAGCGACGTATTAAGCACTGGATATTCACGGACAGCGCTAGTGAGAGCTTTAACTACATATGGAAGGAAAGTCAGTTTAATACCTTTTTCCTCAGCTACCGGTTTAAACTGCTTCCGATGTGCAACCAGTGCAGTGACATCAACTTCGTCCATAAGTGTCACGTGTGGTGCCGTATGCTTGGAGTTAACCATCGCTTTGGAAATTGCTTTACGCATACCGCTCATTTTTTCGCGTGTTTCTGACTGGCCTTCTGCTGGTTCATAGGCAGCGACCGGCTGCTTCTCTTCTTTTGGAGATTCTTCGCCAGCTTCAGCGTCCGACTCTGCAGCAGACTTTTGATCGCCTGAAAGATAAGCTTCAATATCTTCACGAAGGACCCGTCCATTCTTCCCGGACCCCTGAACCTTCCGAATATTCACGTCTTTTTCACGTGCATATTTACGTACAGACGGCATGGCAATAATTCGGGAATCGTCATCTTCCGGTTCCTCCGCTTTTTCTTCTTTCTTTTCAGCGGCATTATCTTCTTTAGTTTCAGGAGCTTCTTCTTTTTCTTCGTCCTTAGTTTCAGAAGATTCCTCGTCTTCATCATCTGCCGGTGGTTCTGCATCTGTTTCGAAAGTCACAATTACAGTTCCCACTGTCGTAACGGTACCTTCATCTACGTGAATTTTTTTCACTGTCCCTTCCACTGGAGAAGGAATTTCTACTACCGCTTTATCATTCTGCACTTCACAAAGGACATCATCTTCTTTAATTTCGTCCCCTTCTTTCACTTCCCATTTAACAATTTCACCTTCGTGTATACCTTCCCCTATGTCAGGAAGTTTAAAATCGTATGCCATGTAAATGCCTCCATTTCTTATAAATGCCCAGTATTAAGACAGAGAAGATACTTATTTATAGAAATAAGTACCCTTCTGATCGGTTTTTAAATTAAAATTCAATAATTTCTTTTGCTTTCGCTGCAATATCTTTTTCATTTGGCAGCCATACGTCTTCTGCCGCAGCAAATGGGAATACAGTATCAGGTGCTGTCACACGTCCTACAGGTGCTTCCAGTTTAAGGATAGCACGATCGTTAATTTCAGCTACAATAGTGGCTGCTACTCCAGCCTGCTTCTGTGCTTCCTGAATAACTACAGCACGGTTCGTTTTTTCCACAGATTCGATAATAGTATCGATATCCAGCGGGCTTACTGTGCGAAGGTCAATTACTTCTGCTGAAATACCGTCTTTTTCGAGTGCTTCAGCAGCTTTAAGAGATGATTGCACCATTGCTCCATAAGCAATAAGGGAAATATCGCTGCCTTCCCGCTTAATATCTGCCTTACCGAGAGGTACTGTATACTCCTCTTCCGGAACTTCTTCACGGAAAGACCGGTAAAGCTTCATATGCTCAAGGAAAACTACAGGGTCGTTATCCCGGATAGCTGAAATAAGAAGCCCTTTTGCGTCATAAGGGTTTGAAGGGATAACTACTTTAAGCCCCGGAGTCTGTGCCATAAGCCCTTCCAGACTGTCAGCGTGCATTTCTGGTGTTTTAACCCCTCCTCCAAAAGGAGAACGGATTGTAACAGGGGCATTGTAAACACCACCGGATCGATAATTCAGGCGGGCCATTTGACCAGCCACGGAATCAAAAGCCTCAAAAACAAAACCAAAGAACTGAAGCTCCATTACAGAGCGGTATCCTGTCAGGCTGAGACCGTGGGCGAGGCCTCCAATTCCTGACTCCGCAAGCGGTGTATCAAATACGCGTTCTTCTCCAAATTCTTTCTGAAGACCGTCTGTCGCCCGGAAGACCCCGCCATTCTTGCCGACGTCTTCTCCGTATACGAGTACTTTTTCATCGTTACTTAGTTCATTACGCATTGCATCAGTAATTGCTTGAATCATTGTCATCTGGGCCATAGCTTACTTCGACTCCTTCTTCTCGTATTCTTTCCGCTGTTCTTCAAGATTTGCAGGCTTAACATCAGAATAAGTGATATCAATCAAGTCTGTAACCTTTTGTTTACCCGCACCATCTGCTTCTTTAATAGCAGCTTTAATATCTTCCTTTGCCTGCTCCACAATTTTATCCTCTTCTTCTTCAGACCACAGTTTCTTACTTTCAAGGAATTTCCGGAATCGTACGAGCGGATCTTTTTTCTCCCACTCTTCGTCTTCTTCTGAAGTACGGTATCTTGTCGGATCATCACCAGCCATAGTATGGGGACCATAGCGGTACGTCAGAAGCTCAAGAAGTGTTGGTCCATTTCCTTCCAATCCGCGGTCTCTTGCTTCTTTAGTAGCAGCATAAACAGCCAGAATGTCCATTCCATCAACCTGCTGTCCGTGAATACCGGCGGCAACAGCTTTCTGTGCAATAGTTTTAGCTGCTGACTGTTCTTCCACCGGGACAGAAATAGCAAAACGGTTGTTTTGAACGACAAAAACTGCTGGAAGGTTATAGGCACCGGCAAAGTTCATTCCTTCATAAAAATCACCCTGGGAAGCTCCACCATCTCCGGTATATGTGATAGCAATCTGCTCTTCTCCATCTTTTTTCAGTCCCATTGCCACTCCTGCAGTCTGAGTAATCTGGGCACCGATAATAATCTGAGGAAGCATAATGCGTACCCCTTCAGGTACCTGCCCCCCTTTAAAATGACCCCGCGACCAGAGGAAAGCCTGGTGAAGCGGCAGACCGTGGTAATAAATCTGCGGAATGTCCCGGTAACCAGGAAGAATCCAGTCCTTTTTATCAAGGGCATAATGGGAACCGATCATAGAGGCTTCCTGACCAGCTACAGGTGCATAGAAGCCAAGCCGCCCCTGACGGTTTAACGAAATAGCACGCTGATCCCAAATACGTGTATAAACCATACGTGTCATCATTTCTTTCAGCTGTTCATCTGAAAGATCCGGTACAGCATCTTTATTTACAACTTTTCCTTTTTCATCAAGAATCTGAAATGTTTTAAACTGTTCTTCGATCTTTTGTAGCTCTTTTGTTTTCTCCATGAAAAGCTTCACCTCATCATTATAATTTAACAAGCTTTCTGTCCTGCAAACTCATCTACGGTAATATGACTTCCGGAAACCGGCTTTCTTAAAGCAGCAGCCCCGGGCAGCACGACAGTGCTTACTGTAATACGTTTCATTCAAAAAGTATTAATACAACCCTGCAATTACGACTTTTAGTTTACACGAGAGAAAGATCGTTCGTCAACGTTTTTACTTAGTAACAAACCCGTTTTTTCCGTCAGTACCTTGTTATTAGTTTCACATTGTTATTAGAACTGTATTATTCACTTAAATAATCTGTTATACCTCCCTTATCTCCGTATTTTCTAATCATTTGTTTTTTGGCATACCGTTTATCACTATACCCTCTCCCGATCAAAATTATCCATTCAATTTATGAGGACTGTTTTTACGAATAAAAATCACTATGTACAGTTTTAGATTTTCTGCTTCGTAAAAGTCAACTGTTCTATGTGCAGTACAATAGTTTGCTGCAGCTGAACCTGATATGCTCTTATGGATCTTACCGCCGCTAAACAGGATGTAACTCTTACAGAAACTATTATTCAATTCGCCGGCCTGAATTGTCAGGAACATTTGAACAGATATGACAAGTTACCTGTTCGTTATTTATTAACTATATTCCGTTCTGCTGAGATCAGCAGTGAATTTTTCCGGCAGTTCTCCTAAATTATTAAAATAACTATGGGACATTCAGCTGCTTAAGACTGACGGAGGACCTGCATCTTTTATCATTTTGATGGAATCATAATAAATATTATAATTTCAGTTTTTCAATTTTTGTATTAAAATAGACAAAGATGCGTTAAGAAAGGGGTAAGTCCGATGCTTACAATGGAAGATATTATACGAGAAGGCCATCCCACCCTCCGCCAACAAGCGGAACCGGTGCATATGCCGCCTTCCGAGAAAGAACAGGAAGAACTCAAAGAAATGATGCAATTTTTAAGGAACAGCCAAAACCCGGAAATTGCAGAAGAATACAGTCTCAGACCGGGTGTAGGTCTCGCAGCTCCTCAAATTAATATCAGTAAGAGGATGGTTGTTGTGCGAACAATGGAGGAAGAAGGAGAAGCAGAAGAATATGCTTTTTTTAACCCTAAAATTGTCAGTCATTCCCAGGAGACGACCTATCTCGAATCTGGAGAAGGGTGTCTCTCAGTGGACCGGGCGGTTGAGGGGGTAGTCCCACGCTACTCAAGAATTAAAATCGAGGCGTTCAATATTAACGGTGAGAAAGTAAAATATCGTTTCCGGGGGTATAAAGCAATTGTATTTCAGCACGAAATTGACCATCTTGACGGAATAATGTTTTATGATCGTATTGAAGGGCTTAATGACAAGTTTAAGAAGCCTGTACCCTCGAAATCCGTAGTAATCAGAAGTGAAAACGAAACCTGCATTTAACTTAAAGTGTGCTTCAAAGTTAATATTAATTTAATGAAAACAAGTATTCAGTCCGCACAGGAAAGTCTAATACCCTGTCCGGGCTGCTTTCATTTTTAGACATAAAACGTCTTAAAGCAAATGTTGTCTTAAACGTCAACCTTGAATTGAAAGAGTGGAAGGTTTAAAATATGTAAAAGGTGGAGAGAACGGATTTCGAAGCAGCTTACTGCAGAAGGGAAAATTGTACAGCCGGAAGCATGGAACTCCATGTCAACAATTTCCCGAAAAATCTGCGTAGGCAGATTTTGAAATAATGTCGGACTTTAAAACCTGGTTTTTTATTCAGCAATCGATATAAAAGGAGAGGATAGAATGATTTATAAAGTTTATTACCAGGAAACTCTTTCAGAGGTTCCAGTGCGTGAACGTACCCATTCTTTATACGTTCAGGCCGAAACAGAGGAAGAAGTGCGAAAAGGTTTAAAGGACAGAGAGTATAATATTGAGTTTGTGACCCCGCTTTCTGATGCCGCTTTAGCTTACGAAAAAGAAACAAATGAAGATTTTAAAGTTGAGACCTTGAATTAATGAAAGTCAAAAATCATCAAGTAGCCGTATTTTCCCTCGGGGGTCTGGGTGAAATCGGTAAAAATATGTATGCAGTACAATTCCAGGACGAAATTATCGTTATTGATTCCGGCATCAAGTTCCCTGAAGATGAACTTCTTGGAATCGACTATGTCATTCCGGACTACACGTACCTTGTGAAAAACGTGGATAAAATAAAAGGGGTTTTTATTACTCACGGGCATGAAGATCATATAGGAGGAATTCCGTACCTTTTGAAATCTATTAACGTTCCTATTTATGCCGGTAAACTTGCCCTCGCTCTCATCAGGAACAAACTGGAAGAGCATGGCCTTCTCAGAACCTCTGAACTCCATGAAATAAACGAAGATACTGTAGTTAAATTCCAGAAAACATCTGTATCGTTCTTCCACACTACTCACAGTATTCCGGATTCCTATGGTGTAGTTGTTAAAACACCATCAGGTAATATTGTCCAGACCGGTGATTTCAAGTTTGATTTCACACCGGTAGGTCATCCGGCGAATCTTTCTAAAATGGCTAAAATCGGAGAAGAAGGAGTTCTTTGTCTTCTTTCCGACAGTACCAATGCCGAAGTACCTGGTTTTACTATGTCGGAAAGAAAGGTAGGAGAAAGTATTGAATCCATTTTCCGGAAGGTAGATGGACGTATTATTTTTGCTACTTTTGCTTCCAACATTTACCGCCTTCAGCAGGCTGTCGAAGCTGCAGTTAAACATCAGCGGAAAGTGGCAGTTTTTGGAAGAAGTATGGAATCTGCTATTACAATCGGAAGAGAGCTCGGTTACATTAAAGCTCCTGAAAGTACTTTTATAGAAGCTTCCCAGTTGAATAAAATTCCTGCGGATCAAGTTTTAATCTTGTGTACAGGAAGCCAGGGCGAACCTATGGCAGCACTATCCAGAGTTGCACATGGTACACACAGGCAGATTCAGATTATTCCTGGGGACACCGTGGTGTTTTCTTCCTCCCCTATCCCTGGCAACACATTAAGCGTGAGCAAAATCATCAATCAGCTTTTCCGTGCCGGAGCAGAAGTAATTCACGGATCTCTTAATGATATCCATACTTCTGGACATGGAAGCCAGGAAGAGCAGAAGCTGATGCTCCGCCTTATGAAGCCTAAATATTTTATGCCAATACATGGAGAATACCGTATGCTGAAAATGCATGCTGAAATGGCTCAGGACTGCGGAGTTCCTGAAGAAAACTGTTTTGTTATGGATATTGGAGATGTCCTGGCCATGGACAAAAATGAAGCTGCGCCTGCCGGAAAAATTCCTGCCGGCTCCATCTATGTAGACGGAAGCGGTATAGGCGATATTGGAAATATTGTGCTGCGCGACAGACGTATTTTGTCTGAAGAAGGTCTTGTGGTTGTCGTAGTAAGTCTGAATATGAAAGATTACAAGGTCGCTTCCGGTCCGGATATCATCTCCCGTGGATTTGTTTACATGCGTGAGTCCAGCGATCTGATCAATGAAGCTCAGCGTAAGCTTCATGGTCATCTGCAGCATATGATGAGTTCCAAAACCACTCAATGGTCAGAAATTAAAAATTCCATTTCTGATACACTCGGCCCTTTTCTTTACGAAAAGACCCGGCGAAAGCCGATGATACTGCCAATTATCATGGAAGTTTAATAAAAAGGGAAGGCCCTCAGGCCTTCCCTTTTTTATAATCTAAGGAGCATTTTTGTATAAACTGAATTAACGGCTGTTTGCTGACTTGCGCTTCTGGGAAAATCTCCATTTGATGGATATCTCTTCTCTGAATCGGACGTCAATCGGAATCATCATCAAACAAGTCCTGTTCCATTCGTGTGATATCCCTGTCTGCCCCAATAACAATTAATATATCCTGTTTTTTTAAGTTTTCATCCGCTGCCGGCGAAACATTGATATCCTCGCCTCTTTTAATAGCCATAATATTACATCCATACTTAGCACGCAGATCCAGATCCATCAGTGAATGATTATGAACTCTGTCTCCGGCTATTAATTCCACGATACTGTATTCGTCCGATAATTCCAGATAGTCAAGCACGTTCTTGGAAACTAGATTATGAGCAATACGAATTCCCATGTCTCTTTCCGGGTGCACGACCTTATGAGCGCCTATTTTATTCAAAACTTTCTCATGATAGTCATTCTGCGCCTTAACGGTTATGTGAGGAACTCCTACTTCCACGAGCATGAGAGTAGTTAAAATACTCGATTGAATGTTATCTCCTATCGCAACGATAACGTGGTCAAAATTGCGGATTCCAAGACTGCGGAGCGCATTTTCATCAGTTGTATCGGCCATAACGGCATGCGTTGCCGCCGGGGCGAACTCGTTCACTTTATCTTCATTGATGTCTATAGCAAGTACTTCCATTCCGAGCTCATTCAATTCTTTTACTATACTGCCCCCAAAACGTCCGAGACCTATTACTGCAAACTGCTTTTTCATTAGTAAAGTGGCGGAAAACCCGCGCCCTCCCCCTTCCTGTTTACACTTCTTTTATCATAACGGAGGAAAGTCTATGTTTCAAACAAATATTTATACAGGTTTCAGTCAGGACGATCGTATGATAAAATGCTATGGTGTGTAAATTAACAACTGAGAAAGGAGACTCATACATATGCCGGAATGGTTAACCGCAGTTGATTGGTCTGCACTTTTAACGAAAGCCGTTACAATTACAATTCAGCTTGCAGGCATACTGATTGCTTTTTATATTGTGCGGGCAGCAGGCCGCAAATTTATTCAGAAAAGCTTTACGAGAATGAGTGCACAGCGAAACATTTCCAAAGGCAGAATTATTACTCTTGAAAAACTGGCAGTAAATATATTCTCGTACGCCCTGATTTTCATCGTCATAACGCTCATTGTAGGAGTATTTGAATACGACATTACTGCTCTTATAGCCGGTGCAGGTATTATAGGACTCGCTATTGGATTTGGAGCTCAGGGGCTCGTCAGTGACGTTGTAACAGGTTTTTTTATTCTTTTGGAACGACAGATCGATGTTGATGAATACGTCACTATAGCCGGTCTGGACGGTGTTGTGGAAGAAGTCGGCTTGCGTACGACAAAACTTCGTGGTTTCGATGGTACAGTACATTTCATCCCGAACCGGGAAATTTCCAGCCTGAGCAACCATTCCAGATCGAATATGCAGGCACATGTAGATATAGGCATTGCCTATGATGAGAATATTGACGAGGCGATGCACGTTATACAAACTGCCTGCTCTAATGCAGCCTCCAAAGTGGATACTATCGTGGAAGGCCCCGATGTTCTCGGTGTTCAAAGCCTTGGTGGGAGCGATGTAGTAATTCGTGTACTTGCTAAAACTGTTAATATGGAGCAATGGGGAGTTGAACGGCTTCTACGTCAGGAAATTAAAGAAGCTCTGGATGCACGGGGTATCGAAATCCCCTTTCCGCACCAGGTCTATATTCACAAAGATAATGAATAACAAATTTACTCAAATATTGTATAAAAAGGGGCCCTGTTTAACAGGCCCCCTTTTTTCAGTTTGTTGATTAAATGATCGGTGCAGAATATGTCTTTCAGTCGTTGTATAAGCTCCTTCTCTTACCGAGCCTGCCGTGTGGCTGGTCTTCAGCTGTTTGCCCTGCGCCATCGAAAAGGATCTTCTCACTGCGCTCCATCCCACCGGCCTCTTCGCCGGGAAAACCATCTCTTCAGCGAAGAAAACGGCTTTAAAAAGGAGCTTTTTCACGCCGGAAAACTTTTTATCATTTCCCTGCAGCAGCCGCGGAGAAAGCTATGCGGCTTCCCTGCCGTCCGGGAGAATCTGCGCTTCTGCAGGCGTCTCTTCCCTGGCATCGGTTCTACAGAATAAAGATCAGCGTTCATGGCAAGCAGAAACATTTCTTTTTTTCCAGGCATCAACAGCGAACTTTAACATAGTGTATACTTTTATAGCTTATTTCCGAGCACCGGCTGGCGAAAAAAACCTTTCAACACCAGTAATCCTGCTAGCAGCTTGTTTTAAAAAAGTCCCCATAGCAGGCAATCCTCAATAATTAACTTCTTCTTAACAGCCTGAAAAATGGCTCAAGTAAAACGATCAATTAGAAAGATCAGGAAGATCGCTCTTTCAGCCACTCAATGACCCAGGCTGTACCAGGTACAAGAGCATCTTCTTCCGGTTTCAGCATGCTTGAATGAAGCCCATGGGAACTGTCGACCCCGAGCCAGAACATAAGACCGGGAACTTCTTCAAGAAAGTATCCGAAATCTTCTCCTGTCATAGCTTTTTCACTCGGAACAAAAGAAACAGTTTCACTTTTTTCCGCTTGTATTCTGAATATTTCTGCCAGTTTTTCATCATTGTAAACTTGACAGTAGTTTGCTCCGTAATCCACTTCAGCGCTGCACTTAAATGATGCTTCTATACCCCGGCACATGCCTTCGATACGATTTTTAATTTCGCCCATTGCTTCGATGGACAATGTTCTGATAGTCCCTTCCACTCTTGCTTTATCAGCAATAATATTCTGTTTAGTCCCTGCTTCCACTTTACCTATTGTGACAACTGCAGAATCCAGCGGAGATACATTCCGCGAAACGATTGACTGAAGCTGCGTAACAAAGTGACTCGCTGCTACGACCATATCTTCTGTTTTATGCGGGTAGGCTGCATGACCACCTTTGCCGTGAAAATCTATAAACAGCTCACTTGTATTAGCAAATAAAATTCCCGGCTTTGTTGCTACTGTTCCTACAGGAAATTCCGGAGCTATATGCAGTGCATATATCTCATCCGGCCGCCATTTTTTAAAGACATCAGAAGCTATCATAGGCAGCGCTCCACCGGGACCTTCTTCAGCTGGTTGAAAAAAGAAAACAATATTATCCCTTGGTTGATTATCCGCAAAATATTCCACAGCCGCTGTTCCAATAGTCATGTGGAAATCATGTCCGCACGCATGCATCATGCCTTCATGCTGTGATGAAAAGGAATAGTCTGTTTCTTCCTTAATAGGCAGTCCATCTATATCCGCGCGCCAGCCTATCGTTCTTCGGGGATTGGTACCGGCTATAAAAACTACAAGACCGGTTTTCCATTGTTCGATCGTCAAGCAGTCCTGAGGGCAGGATTGCAGTATTTCGAGCAGAAACTGCTGCGTTTTTACTTCTTGAAATCCTGCTTCCGGAATTTGATGAAGCGCCCGGCGGCGGGCCGCCAGGCGCTCAATATCCAACTTAATATCCATTTACTTCTTAAGCTTTCGCAGCTCAGCTTTAATTTCTGTTTTGCCCTTAGTCTGATCATCGATCTCTTTGATAACACGCGCGGGCGTTCCTGCTGCAACCGTGTTGGCCGGAACATCTTCAGTTACGATAGCACCTGCTGCAACTACTGCACCTTTCCCTACTGTTACTCCTTCCAAAACTACTGCATTTGCACCGATAACTACTCCATCCTCTATTACAACCGGCTTGGCAGAAGGCGGCTCAATTACTCCGGCTAAAACAGCACCTGCTCCGATATGACAGTTCTTACCTACTGTAGCACGCCCACCGAGCACAGCGTTCATATCAATCATAGTTCCGTCCCCTACAACTGAACCAATATTAATTGAAGCACCCATCATGATTACTGCAGAATCACCTATTTCCACCTGTTCACGGATCAAGGCCCCTGGCTCAATGCGTGCATGGATATTTTTCATATCAAGAAGTGGGATCGCTGAATTACGACGGTCGTTTTCTACTACGAAATCTTCAATCTGACTTTCGTTCTGCTTCAGTGCCTGCTGAATTTCTGCCCATTCTCCGAAGAGCACTCCTGTATCTCCTTGAATAAAAGATTTGGTCTCTGCCCCGAAATCAATATTTTCAAGGTTTCCTTTAATATGTACTTTCACCGGTGTCGATTTTTCCGCATCGGAAATGTACTGAATAATTTCATTTGCATCCATTTGTTTCATAAATAATCATCCTCCTATTTCTGTTGAAATACTATTCTATCATATTCATAACATAGTAAAAATGCAATGAATCCGTTTTTAGCCCAGCTTTAAATAATAATTTTCCACTGGCAAAGAAAGAATCGTACGAAATTCCATCAAAAAAGGAAGAGAAATAAGATTTTCAGCCTGAAAACAACACATGTTCAGGGACCGTTTTGTGAGGGCTTAGCAGCTTTTTTGTGAAAATTTCTTGCCCAGCTTATAATGCCTGTATATAAGCAGGGATATTATGAAAAAGCTTTTCCTCCACAGATCAAACGGTCATTGGTCTTCATAGAGAACTACATTTATAATGAGGGCATAATAAAAGGGTGCGTGATAACATAAATATAACTGCCCATAGTCAAAGACCGGGCAGTTATAGTAAATTTGCTGCTTCTTTAAATATCGGATGCATACCGGTAAAAAGGTATACTGAACTTAGTCCGATTTTCTTGGGAATGTGAGCTCTTTATAATTCTCTTTACTGTTTGATTGATCAGGCAAATACAGAGAACGGGAAGGAAATGCAATTTCTACTTCTTCTTCGTCGAGTATTTCCAATATTTTTAAATTCACTTCCTCTTTTATTTTTAAATAAGGCACCCATCCAGTAGGCTTAGTGAAGAAGTACAAAAATAAATCGAGGCTGCTTTCATTAAACGTGTTAAACCTGACAATAATAAGTTCATCATCAATATCTTCATTTTCATATAAAAAACTTTCTATTCTTTCTATACATTTTCTTACTTTTGGTGCCGGGGTGGCATAAACGAGGTTCAAATTAAACGTGACTTCCCGTTTTTCCATTTTAGTCATATTTTCTATTGGCTCATTTGCCAAAGTAGAGTTAGGTACAGTTACAAGCGAATCTGCAAAAGTCCGGATTTTTGTACTTCGGAATGTAATGTCTTCTACAAAGCCTTCTACAGAAGGAGTCTTAATCCAATCCCCCATCTTAAACGGCTTTTCAGTAATAATAATTACGCCGCCGAAAAAATTCCCGATTGAATCCTGTGCAGCAAGTGCAAATGCAAGACCTCCCAGTCCAAGACCTGCAACAAAACCACTAACGTTATAATTCCATTCCGACGCAATAATACTTAGCGCCATTACTATAATTGCAAAACGCAGCAACTTGGACAGAAAAGGAAGAAGAATGTCATCAAACTCAATCTTGAGACGCTTTCCGAGCTGATTGAACACAAGAGAATCAGAAGACGTTAAATTGTACAGCCCCCATCCGGCATGAACTATAATCAACGTCCGAAATACTCTCGTAAAAAACTCCTGAAAATCATTATCAAACGGAAAGTAAATAATTGATGCATATAAACCGACGAATACAAAAAAGGACCGCAGCGGTTTCTCAAAAGCGAGCAGTACGTTTGTAAGTGTGTCAACATGAATCTTACGTGACAGCATAATTATTGATTTAAAAACATAGTTAGTAAACAGTTTTCTGAACAACAGAAACAGCAGAAAAATGCCTACAGCGACTGCCAGCTGCTGCCAGCTGAATACCCGCTGTACTTCCTCTATAATATCCGGTACTTCTTCCATCATATGATATTACCCACCCTTGCGCTTACTTTTAAACAGCACGCTTTGTACTATTCAGAAATTTATTAAACAAGTACAATATTATCTGATCTGAACTTTACCATGATACCATGGGCAATTAAATTTTTGAATCAAGTTGTTCCTATACTTTACGTAAGTTTTTATTATATCACCTGCTTTTTTCGATTTTTAAAAATCTTAAGTTACCAAGTAATAAAAGCTGCAGGCGCAGTAGATTTATCGGAAATCATTACAGTCATTATACTGAAACGATGATCAGAAATCCGCCATCATCTAAAATTTTACATTTACGAGTTAAGCTTGATAAAGGGGAAGCTTAAATGCTATACTTTTCCGGACCAGAGCGTCTTTCTATTTCCATGTAAAGAAGGTAGTACAATATGAGAAAACAGTTTGCTGTCATAGGACTTGGCAGGTTCGGATCAAGCATATGTAAAGAACTTTATCACATGGGCCACGAAGTATTTGCTATTGATACTGATGAAAAGAAAATAGCAGCTGTTAAAGATTATTCAACGTATACTTTTGTCGGCAATGGCACAGATGAGGCTCTTTTAGAGAAAGTAGGCATACGTAATTTTAACTACGTTATCGTCGCTATAGGGGACGATATTCAGGCCAGTATCCTGACAACTCTTCACGTTAAAGACCACAACGTACCAAACGTATGGGTAAAAGCCCAGAACAACTACCATCACAAAGTATTGGAGAAAATCGGTGCAGACCGTGTTTTCCATCCTGAAAAAGAGATGGGAAGCCGAATCGCTGCTTATCTTACGTCGGACACTGTACTTGATTATATCGATTTATCCGCTGATTACAGCATCATTGAAATGCTCGCCACAAAAAAAATCTCCGGTAAGACTCTTATCGAGCTAGACCCGCGTAAAAATTACGGCTGTACTATTATCGCTATTAAACAGCTGGATAAAGTTGACGTCACTCCCGATCCAGCTGCCCCGATACAAAAAGGGGACATTTTAATAATGATTGGAGATAAAAGAGATCTTCGCAGATTCCGCGAAGGAGAACTTTAAATTTCTCCACCAAGGAAGAAAGCACCGGACAGCAGGCCGGTGCTTTCTTATGTTTTCAGCTCGTATTTTACCAGTCTTTATTACTTTACATTATACTTTTACTTTTTTACCACTGCTATCGGTTCGTCCCACTGACAGGCATCGCTCTCATCGACAGCCTCAGGGTTGACGACTGCCCACTCTATTTCATATTCATTATTCTCCTGGTCAATTGCCGGTGCAGTATACGTATCTCCTCTGTTTCCTACACGAGGTTTATCAGTTGTCCGGTACTCTATACCCTCTACCCGTACGATTGTACTGTTTGACGCGTTCAATTCCTCAAAATTCATCCGTGTTACCTCCTATAAAAAGTATTATCTATTGTTTACCCATATAATTACAGCTTTAATCTGAAAACAAAGATCTTTCTTTTCTGAAATTTTTAATACACTTATTAGTTATTTCAGCCTTTCAAAAACAATCCTTTCAATACACTGTTTTATATTTCATTAAAATTAATAAAAAAATCAGAAAATAGTATTGACGTTGAAATTCTTCTGTTATACAATACATTTACACAATAAAAACTGTATTAAAACAGAAGAGGAGATGGTTGAAAATGAAAAGAATGGAAAGAGAAAACATAGTTAATTTTTTGACAAGGGTTCGACAAACTTCTGCTGAGAAGCTGATGAATATGACAGATGAGGATCTTGATCATATGTATGCCCGTACTTACGATAGATATGAAATGTACGAAGAACTTATTTAAGCTTTTTAATCTCTTCAGAGGCGCTGCGGCACATGCCGCAGCGCCTCCTTTAACGTCGGATAAAAGCTGTAAAAAAAACTTTGCTGCGTTATACTTTTAATGAGTGTTCTTAATAGTTCTACTATATAACCACGATAATCATCGTATTATTAAGCACATTCTTAATACATATCACCTTACTTTTTATGGATAAATTATAATAAAAAACTAACCGGCTCCTTCTTCACTCAGTCGGCCGGTCAAAGAAATATGCTTTTTATTTCTAACTGCTGTTTTTAAAGGGAGACGATTTTAAATGATAAAAGATTTCACTGCTCTGGCATTACAATTTTTACTTTTATGGGTGCTGTTTCAAATTGGCACATGGTTTTCTGAAACAACTGGACTTGCAGTGCCGGGAAATGTAATAGGATTGGTTCTACTGTTAACACTGCTGATCACTCGTGTTATACCAATATCCTGGGTAGACCGTGGAGCTGGTTTATTCGTGAAACACCTGGGCTTTTTCTTTATTCCTATATGTGTCGGAGTTCTTGCTGTCGGCACACTGTCCCCTCAGTTAGCTTTTTCATTAACTGTTATTCTTCTTTTGAGTACATTAGCAGGCATAGCTGTAACTGGTAAAATTTTTCAGTCGATAGCTGAAAGAAAGGAACTAGAAAATGACCGTTCTTCTACTTAGTATAACTATTGCTGTTTATCTTGCTTCCCGGCGATTGTATAAAAATGTCCGTGTAGCTGTCCTTACTCCTGTATTCACCAGTACAGCTGCAATGATTGTTATTCTGCTCGTGTTCGGAATTAGCCTGGACACCTATGAGCCGGTTATTGACCTCGTCACTGCAGTTCTTGGTCCGGCAACGGTCGCTCTCGCAGTACCGGTCTATAAACATCGGAAAATCATACTCCGGTACAGCCGTGCCTTCCTCTGGAGTCTTACAATAGGTAGTTTAACCACGGCCCTTATCAGTCTTTCTGCTGCTAATTTAATTTACCTTTCCTCCCAGTTAATAACGTCCCTCACCGTCAAATCTGCTACCGTACCGATAGCTCTTGAACTTGCTGAGCTTCAAGGTGGGGATCTTACAATGACTGCTGTATTTGTAATGATCACCGGACTTATTGGGGCAGTCTTCGGCCCCGGCCTGCTGACTATAGCCGGCGTTAACAGCCCTGCTGCCAGAGGTATGGCCGTCGGAACTATTGCCCATGGGATAGGGACCGCCCACATTATAAATGAAGGAGAGCTACAGGGCGCTTCAGCGGCAGCCGCCATGGCCTGTGCCGGTATCTTTCTTTCTTTAATAACCACGGTCCTCTAATTCACATGTTAGGAGGCTGTCTCAAAAGGGTCATAGATTCAGTCCTGGATAGCACGAGTGGAGCCGGACCAAGGTTTTAAAACCCTGTCAGATCGGGATTTATCTGACAGGGTTTAGTCCGCGCGAAACCGTGCTCTCTCACTTAAGGAATATCACCTCGTTTTCTAATATCACACCGTACGATGACAGCAGCCCAATGTAAAAATCGTTGATATCATGTATACTGATTTTTCATATTAATGCTGAATTACTGTCTGTCCTTTAAATTCATCGTGCATGTCCTGATTATCAGAATCCGTTTTCAAGATATCTGTTATAATAAATCGGCTTTTAGGAACAGCCGGCATCTCATTTAAATCATAGCTGAGGTCCTGTTCAGGAACGTGATAAGAAATTTTAGTCGTTAAATACTGGAACACAGACCGCATTACTATAACGGTAAGCCATTCACCTGCACAGCGGTGGCCCGTATGGTGGTCTCCTCCACCCATTGGAATAAATGAAAATGGGCTTTCTTTCCATTTATGAAATCTTTCTGGAATAAATTGATCCGGTTTCTCCCAGGTGTCAGGATGTCTGTTCGTACCGAAAAAGTCGAGAACTACAAGCCTGTTTTTCTTGAATTTATATCCCTGCCAAGTAAATGGACTCTTTACTTTAGCTACCATCCCCGGCGTAAATGGATAAAAGCGCCTGACCTCCTGTGTGAACATCTGACTGTAATTGTTTTTATCTTTCCTCAGTTTCTCTCCAGTTTCAGGATATTGGTGCACAGCCAGAGCACCAAAAGTAATAAAGTAGGCTGCTGCAAGCA
>PWLM01000227.1 GCA_003560495.1 Bacillus sp. (in: firmicutes)
ACTGGGAAGCGGGAAAAGCAGTAGTAAGTTCTGAAGAGAAGAGGGGGACTGTGTATATAATCGGTAGAATAAATGTTCAAATAAAAAAACTTACTCAATAAACGAAAAAAGGCCGGCTCAGAAATGAGCCGGCCTTTTGTAAAAGTAATAACTATTAAGGAGTGTCTACGATTGTAACTTCAAGATTCTGTCGTCCGAAGTTAACTGCATCACTCTGTTCAGGCATAAAGAGGTCAATCTTGTTGCCTTTAATTGCACCACCTGTGTCGCCGGCTACAGCTGTACCGTATCCTTCAACATGTACAGTGGAGCCTAGTGGGATAACGTTAGGATCTACTGCGATAACCTTCTGGTTAGGATTGCTTCGAAGATCAATGCCTGTAGCAGTTACACCGGAGCAGCCATTACAGAAAGCTGTATAGGCAGTAGCTTCTACATTAAGAGTTTCGCCTTCCGGCTCGCTGGAAGTAGATTGAACGTCTTCCTCTTCTTCGACAGCCTCTTCGGCAGCAGCTTCTTCTTCAGCAGCAGCCTGCTCAGCTTCTTCCTCAGCGGCGGCTTCTTCAGCAGCAGCAGCTTCTTCAGCGGCAGCCTGCTCCGCAGCTTCTTCCTCGGCAGCGGCTTCAGCAGCAGCTTCTTCTTCAGCAGCAGCCTGCTCAGCTTCTTCCTCAGCGGCAGCGGCTTCAGCAGCAGCCTCTTCTTCAGCGGCAGCCTGCTCGGCAGCTTCCTCTTCGGCAGCAGCCTGTTCTGCAGCTTCAGCCTCTTCAGAAACTGTTTCTTCTTCGGAAACTGCCTCTTCTTCAGAAGCTGTTTCTTCCTCTGCAGCTTCTTCTGAATCTTCAGAAGCTGTCTCTTCTTCTACAGGTTCTTCAACATCTTCCGGAGCTTCTACATCTTCAGAAGAACCGTTTTCTACAACTTCAGCAGAGTAGTAAAGCTGGGCGTACATTTGAGGCCCGGCAACTCCGCTGTCAGCCTCGATATCGTACTCATCCTGGAAAGAAGCAACCGCGTCTTCTGTAATAGGACCAAAAACACCGTCAACTTTGTAATCATAATATCCAAGAGAAGCAAGTTTTTCCTGAAGATCTTCAACAAGATAACCTCTATCTCCTTTAGAAAGCTCAGCGGCAGCACCGATTGTCTGGATGCCTGCAAGGCCGTCTACAAGAAGGTTGTTATCTTCCTGGAAGGAACGTACGGCTTCTGTTGTTTCAGAAGTATAAGTGGAATCAACATCTGTATCTAGATAATCCTGCTCGGCGAGCAGTTCATTTAGTTCTGCAACATGTGAATGGTCTTTACCTTCAAATAGTAGTTGTTCACCAAGTTCGGCATTCTCGTCAGCACTCGCTGCGTTACCGCCTGCAAAAAGAATCGCGCCTGCTGCTACTGTGGAAATGCCTAGGGACTTGAAAGAATATTTTTTCATGGTTTAAAAACCCTCCTATACGATTGTTGCGTTTTGCTCAACGAGGCTAATACTATCAGCCACACAACAAAGGTACAAGTGGATTTCATGTTATTTAATATACTGATATCATATTGTCACAGCTTGAAATGTTTTTGTCATAAACAAGAGATTCTTACAAACTTCGACATCTGTTTGTAAACTCTCTGTAGAGAACAGACATTTCAATCAAATCAATGTAACGGTCGTTTATCCGCCGGTGATCCCGCAGTCTTCCGTCAATATGAAAGCCGAATTGCCTGTAGATTGATAGAGCACGTTCGTTATCCGCGAATACTCCAAGACCTACGCGATTCAAATTCAGTACATAAAACGAATGGTATAAAAGTTTTTGTAATATTACAGGCGTCATTCCGAGGCCGCGGTATTCAGGAGCGATAAAAAGTTTGCCTATCCGTGCTGAACGATGGTCATTATCTATTTTTCGAAGAGCAGCATGGCCGCACGGATGATGGTCGGATGACCATATACTGTAAATTTCAGCATCTGATTCCCCCGCATAATTCAAAAGCTGCTTTTCATCTATTGGGAAGGTAAAAGTTATGCCTGACCAGAGGAACATTTCTTCCTCACTGCCGGCGTTAATCCATTTAATTAATTGGGGAATATCGTCAGCTGTGAATTTTTTGAAATAAATCATTAGCAGTTTCCTTATCGTATATTTATGTAAATAGTTTCTTGAAATGTTCAGTACATAAAACGGTTAATCCCTCGCCCATTTTATAAAACGTACCAGCAGAGAATATCCTGACGGATGTTTTACTTTCAGAGTAGCACTTTCGTTATCGGCTTTATTTCCGGCGGTTTCGGGACGGAGGTTTATACTAGGTAGTGCATCCCCTTCGTCCTGAAAGGTGACTGCCCGCCTATCAAAAAGCTGCACTTTGCTATGAGTGAGTAAATACTTTAAAAGCTTCCGGGTGACCTTCAAAGTAAGTTTAACATTTGTGTATCTGTAAGCACAGCCAGTATTTTATATAAATTAATTGTGCCGGTCATTATCAAATTGTAAAGAAGCAGGTGAGGATATTAAAAAGTTGAGGGAGGGCCCGTCAGTTGGTATGATAGAAAGCGGAATTTCTGTTTATTAATAAGCTTTTTAGAAAAAGCTATATACAAAAAAGGATGTGCAGTAAATGATTCAAAGAAAATCCAAGAGAGAGATCGAGCTCATGAAAGAAGCAGGCAGGCTCGTAGCAAGTATTCATAAGAAAATAGCGGAGATGATAGAGCCGGGCATTACTACAAAAGAAATAGACGATTTTGTTGAAAAAACATTGAAGAAGCACGGGGCGGTTCCGGCCCAGAAAGGGTATCAAGGGTACGAATTTGCTACATGTGCTTCGATTAATGATGAAATATGCCATGGGTTCCCGAGAAGAGATAAACTCGAAGAAGGGGACCTTGTAACAGTGGATTTCGTTGTAGACTTAAACGGCGGGCTGGCAGATTCAGCCTGGACTTACGAAGTAGGGGAAGTTTCCGAGGAAATCAAACAGTTAAATCGTGTCACAAAGGAAGCTCTTTACAAAGGAATTGAAAAGGCCCGTCATGGGAGCAGAATTGGAGATATAGGGGCAGCTATCCAGGATTATATTGAACCTTACGGATACGGGATCGTCCGGGATTTTGCAGGCCACGGGATCGGTCCAACGATTCATGAAGAACCAAATATTCCTCATTATGGAACTTCCGGCAAAGGAGCCCGTCTCAAGGAAGGGATGGTAATTACAATAGAGCCGATGATCAACACCGGACAATGGCAGTCCAAGATGGACAGTAACGGCTGGACAGCAAGAACAAAGGACGGTTCAATCTCTTCTCAGTACGAACATACTCTGGTTATTCAGAAAGGGGAGCCTATTATTACAACGGATCAGGATCGGGAAGATCTTCTAAAACTATAAATTATATTACAGGGAGCTGATCTTTGGCTCCCATTTTTTAAAAAATACTCATTAAATAACAGCTGAAGGTTTTTCACGGCGCTGCTTCTGAAAGTCGATAGTTATCGCTTAGAGGCAGCGCCTGTTTTTTTATTGAAGCTATGTTGAAGTTTGCTGGCGGCTGGAGAAAAACTTCGCTTTCTATCGGCGTCTGTAAAGCTGTAAAGAGCCGCAGCGACTTTCCAAAGCAGCCAGGAACTTTAGCAGAGACACCATTACAAAAGAAATGAAAAGGTTCTTTTTCAGTGAGTCAGCCTTGATTAAAAATCATAAGGATTTGGGCTGTGTTTAGAAGTTATGCAGAGTGTTATTTATTATGCCTAAGCTTCTGAACTTCAATAAAATGATTTAAAACAGGTCTGTATTGTAATATATTAAGAAGTATAGAATGTTACAAAGGGGGAGAGGACAGTGAGTATGCCTAATAGTATGAAGTATATTGGTGAAAAATTAAAATCTCTCAAGCTGGAAATAGCAGAAGAAATCGCAGGGATGTATAAAGAAAAATATAATATAGAATATACAAAACTCTCGAAAGAAAAAATGAATGGGCATATAGCAGAGCTCGTTACGATGTTTGCTGAAGGTTTTATCGAGGGAGGTTCTGCTGCCAGGCTGCAGGAAGTACATAATTGGGGAAGAGAATTCGGCAAGGAGGCTTCAGGGCTTGAACTTTCACCGGAAAGGGCGATTTTAGTAGTTCCTATACTTCGTAAAGTGGTGTACAAATACATTCGGGAAGAATTTGCAGAAGGCAGCCACACCTTCGATCAGTACTACGAGGTAGCTGACACTATAAATCCTCTGATTGATAAAGCTATCTATTCCTTCACTCAATCGTACGTCGAACGTAACGAACGAAAAATTCAGGAGGCCAAGGATGAAATTCTGAATTTATCAGTTCCTGTCGTACCGCTGACAAAAGAAGTAGCGATCCTTCCTATTATTGGTCATATCGATTCAAAAAGGTCGCAGGAGCTTTTAAACCAGGCGCTCCTGAAAGGACAGGAGTTAAAATTGTCCGCCCTTATTCTGGATCTTTCGGGTGTTCATTTAATCGACACGTATGTTGCACAGAATCTTTTTCAGCTGAATGATGCTCTGCAGCTCATCGGGGTACAGGTTATATTTTCCGGGCTGCGGCCGGAGCTGGCTCAGACGCTCGTTAACCTGGGAATTTCATTTGATCATATGACAGTAGTTAATTCTCTGCCGCAGGCTCTGAAGAAAACCGGACTCTCAGTTAATGCTGACAGATAAAACAGTAGAAATGAAGAAAGGGGAGAAATGCGTTGGAATTTACACAATATGAACGGGCAGGCGACCTCCTTCTTAAAATAGGTTCTTATCTGGAGGAAAGAGAAGTAGAGAATAACCTTCCTCTGGGAGTTCTGAAACAGCTTCACCGGGAAGAAAAAGAAAAGAAACAGTCTACAGCTTTTATTGCTGAAGCGAGAAAAGATAATAAGCCGTGTGCTGTTTTAATTCAGACGCCGCCAAGAAAAATGATTGTGTGTGGGAAGACGGAGGCCATGAGGGAAGCAGCAGAATGGCTTTTCTTCCTATCCAAAACAGTCCCAGGCGTTGTAGGGTGTGAAAGTGCAGCAGAGGCATTTGCAAAAGCGTGGACAGAAATTTCCGGTAAAGAAGCTGTTCTGGTAAAAGAGCAGTTTATATACAAACTGGAAAGAGTTGATGAGTTTGAACAGCCCCCGGGAAAGCTGACGTATGCAAGTGAAGATGATACAGCCCTTGTTATGGCATGGACGGAAGACTTCGTGATGGGTTCTCTCAGGGAAGAGGACGTGAAAAAACTGGAGGAGACGGTACTGGATCAGATCCGCCGAAACGAAGTATATTTATGGAGAGATGAAGATCACGTGCCGGTTTCGATGGCTAAAAGAACACGGGAGCTGACGAACGGCGTAGTCGTTAATTACGTATATACTCCGGAGGAATATGAAAATCAGGGGTTTGCTACAGCCTGTGTCGGAGCGATGGCAGGAAGGCTGCTTGATGAAGGTTTTGAATTCTGCAGTGTAAATACAGATATCGAAAACGAAGCTTCTAAAAATGTTTATCAAAAACTTGGGTTTGTCCGGATAGGAAGATCGCTGGAGTTTGATTTCAAATAAAGCTGATCCGGTTTTCTCTAAAGAAAAAGTGCCGATTTTAA
Source organism: Bacillus sp. (in: firmicutes) (assembly GCA_003560495.1). GTDB lineage: Bacteria > Bacillota > Bacilli > Bacillales > Salisediminibacteriaceae > Alkalicoccus. Next base: position 5,594 of record PWLM01000227.1, read on the forward strand.
AGGAACCAGCCGTCCCGATACAGGGTGGCTGGTTTAACTGCTTATAAGGGGGAATATACTGGACTTATTCTGTTCGATCAGATCCGCTGCTGTGAAGGGCTTCCAAAGCTTCCACCCGCTCTTCAAGCTCTTGTACACGGGACTTTACTGCTTCATGTTCTTCCAGTGAAACGACATTTAATCCTTCGAGGAACTCCCGAACCCGTTCCCTTGTACGGCGGTTCCAGTCTTCTTCGGTTTCTTCTCCTTTTTTGATCAGATTTTCATAAAGTTCATCTGCTTCGGCAGGAGTGACCTTTCCTTTAGCCATCAGTTCATCCAAATACTTATCCACTCTCTCCTTGCTTGAAACTGCAGCTCCGAGACCGAGAAGAAATCCGGATTTAATAAGGTTATTCATGTTTATCCCTCCATAGGTTAAGAATTTTCTTTGAATTTTTCCACCCATCTTTTATGACGGTAAATAACAGTAAAAGCGGATATGATACTAACCCCTGCAAAAGAAGCTGCGGAATATAAAAGAATCATATGTTCGATCCATATTCCGATAAAAAGGAAGGGAAGAGAACTGAACACTGTCATTCCAAACCCTGCGTACAGCCATAGGAACCGATGGTGACTGAACTGGCGGAACTGTTTCCGTTCCTCGGAACGCCTCTGGTAATTTGGAGCCTCCAGCCATTCATTAAGATTACGGGGAATGGAGAGGGCAGGTTTCAGGGAATCTTTCAGCAGGGCAGCCTGAAGACTTCCTTTTTTCTCGTCTGCTTCTTCCAGCCATTCTGAAACTACCGGCCTGCCGAGCTCGATAAAATCAATGTCCGGGTCAATAATAGTTAATACCCCGAGACCGATGGAAGCGGCTCTACCGAGAAATGCGAATTCTGCCGGAAGCTGAATAGGCTGTTCCCGTACGATTTTTTGCATATCGGCAAAAATCTGTTCTACAATTTCCTGATCGAGTTCAGAAATATCAGAAGATAAATACATATTAACATAATTCCTGAGAACAGACTCAAGCTTTGATTTATTCGCATGAGGGAGCAGAAAACCGAGCTGCTGAAGCTCATCGATGACCAGCTGATAATCATCAAGGACGAATCCTTGAATCATACGGCGTATGCTTGCGGAATCTTCTCTCGTAATGTATCCGACCATCCCAAAATCGAGAATGACGATTAGTCCTTCCTTCGTAATAAGAAGATTTCCCTGGTGGGGATCTGCATGGAACCTCCCCTGGTCCAGGAGCTGGTCAACAAAAAACTGAAATAGCTTTTCAGCAGTCGCTGATCTGCTGATCCCGTTTTCCCGTAGAAAAGTAAGATCTGTTACTTTTCTTCCTTCCACCCATTCCATGACAAGAACTCTCCTCGTTGAGTGTTCCTCGTAAAATTGGGGGATATAGTAAGAATCACTCCCTGAAAAGCGCCTCTGAAAGTTCTGAGCATTTCTGATCTCTTTATAATAATCAAGTTCATCTCCGATAGTCTGGACAACTTCTTTGTACAGAGCGGACGTATCAATTTCACGGCCGAATTTAGTGAAAGTTTTCGTGATCCAGAGGACGATGCGCAGGGCTTTAAAATCTGTTTTGAAAATGCGGTCGATTTTAGCCCGCTGAATTTTAACAGCGACTTCCTGACCGTTGTGAAGTTTTCCTTTATAAACTTCTCCAATCGAGGCAGAGGCTGCAGGAGTACTGCTGATCTCTGCGAGTCTGCTGCTTGCCGGCTCACCCCATTCCTCCTCGAGTATTCCCATGGATATTTCGGGGTCGAGAGAAGGAACCTTGTCGATCAGATCAGAAAGTTCTTTTATAAAAACATCAGGCATAATATCTGCCCGGGTACTTAAAAACTGACCGACTTTGATCATCAGACCTTCGAGTTTAAGTGCTTTTTCTCTATATTCCCCGGCCTGTTTCTGAACGAGTCTTTCCCAGCTTTCTTCTGTCTGGGTGTCCCATGCAGGATGGCGTTTATTAAAAATGTAAAGCTGGATAACAAATTTAACAAACATATAAACGATAACTGCTATACGGTAAAAAGAATTATTTTTCATCCCATCCCTCCTGACGGCCAGATTATCCTTTTATTCTTTACCCTAATACACCCCGTTTTATCCAGGAAGAAGTTGATTTGAATAATTTTCTAAGAAAAAATACTTTTTTGTGAAAGCATTACAATGAATGGCTTTTACCTTTTGGTCACGTTTTCCACAGGGAACGGGCTCGTCTAATTCCCGCCTTTCCTATGGATGGGGAAAATAGTGAAATCAGCAGATTCTGTTCCCCCGTCTGAAAGTAGAACAGCTGATGACGAACCGCATAAAGAGCTTCCGACGGAAAGGGAATACGTTTCCAGCCGCTAGAATTATTATTCCACCAAAAAACCTAATCAACAAGTAGAAAAAACCGGTGCGCTCTGCACCGGCTTTTTCTCTGCTACCAAAAAATGTTTATTGATCATCTTTAATTATTGACCTTTTAGCGAGTGTTTTTCCGTATATCAGTGTCAGTGCGAAAGGCACGATCAGAGCGATGAGCATACCGATAAAGAAGGCAAGCCAGTATTGAGGAATAATGGATAATATCCCCGGAATCCCTCCGACACCGATAGATTCAGCAAGTACCCCGTTAATGGCGATAAACATCCCTGCAATAGAGGCACCTATAATGGCACAGACAAACGGAAACTTAAACCGTATATTGACACCAAACATTGCTGGTTCCGTTACCCCAAGGTAGGCGGATAAAGCAGAAGTACCTGACAGCCCTTTAATGTTGTCGTCACGGCTGACAAACATCATGGCAAGTGCAGCTGAGCCCTGGGCGATGTTTGAAAGTGCAAGAATCGGCCATAAAAACGTTCCTTCCCCAGTACCTGTGAGCTGAAGGTCGACTGCAAGAAAAGCGTGGTGCATTCCTGTAACAACAAGCGGAGCGTAAAGAAGACCATAAACAAAGCCGCCGATTGCAGGAAGTACATCAAAGAGCCAAGTGAAAATTCCCGTAATTCCGTTACCGAGTGCGAAAGTGATAGGCCCGATAATAACAAACGTGAGAAGACCTGTTACAAGAAGTGCTACTGGTGCAACGATAAGGAGCTGAATAGCATCCGGGATTCGTTCGCGGAGCCAGAGTTCCAGCTTTGCGAGCACAAAAGAAGCGAAAAGAACCGGCAGTACCTGACCCTGATAACCGATTGCTTCCACATCGTAACCAAACAAATTCCATACAGGAACTTCGCCTGCTTCCTGAGCATCAGCGTAAGCCCAGGCGTTAAGTAAATCAGGATGAACAAGAATTAGGCCTAATACAATACCGAGCAGATCGCTTCCGCCAAAACGCCGGACAGCTGACCAGCCGATTAAAGCAGGGAGAAAGGCAAATGCGGCGCTGGCGATAATTTCTATCATATCGGCCAGCCCAGCCCACTGCGGGTACATTTCTACAAGTGAAAGTTCTTCATCAAAAATACCAGGACCTGCGAGAACGTTGTTCAAACCGAGAAGCAGACCGGCAGTTACGATAGCTGGAAGAATCGGAATAAATATGTCCGCAAGCAGCTTGACCGCCCGCTGGAGCGGATTCATTTTTTTGGAGGATGCATCCTTGACATCATCCTTGGAAGCCTCACCGATATTTGTAAGCTCCATCATGTCCCGGTAGACCTGATCTACCGTGCCCTGGCCTATAATGACCTGGAATTGATTATTAGCAGAAAAAGAGCCTTTAACAATGTCTATTGCTTCAAGTTTATCGGCATCAACCAGATCTTCATCCTTCAGTGCAAGACGGAGCCGTGTAACACAGTGAGTGGCTTTTTCAATGTTATCTTCGCCGCCCAGTGCTTCCAGTATCTCATGCACCTGCTTTTCATATTTTGCCATTGCAGTACCCTCCTAAACCGTTTTCATCATAAGAAAAGTGACAGGTTGTATATACAACTTATAAATTTCATTATAAGTTGTATATACATGTTTTGCAACCGTTTTAATTCCCCCTTTCATGGAAACAGTATCCTTTTTTCTTTCCCTGAATGAAGAAAGAGTAATCCGGTTACATGCAGATAGAAAAAACCGCCGGGACAGACCTCAGCGGTTTTAAACAGCTCTTCCTGAGAAGATAATATTCATTTTAATCAGTCGCCGGATGATCAGTAGAGCAAAAAGCATAAAAGTTGTGAAACCTATCCAGTAGGAGAGAATGCGCAGAGCATCGGCTCCCCACGGTGCGAGAGAGGAAACGATCATTCCGCCGAAAAAAGAAATCATCACAGTGAGAAGAACAACGAGCACCGGATTCAGCTTTTTAAACATCAGGAATTCGCCGTTGTATTCAAGGTTGTTTTTCGTGTAAAGAACGGTTCCGCCCCAGAGACAGACAGCGGTAAATAACACGGCAGCTATAACACCAGGCAGGCTGCCCATTGATCCCGCCGCATACAAGAAGGGTGTTGCGTATTCTATCCACTGCGGCTCGCTCCCGATATGAAACAGAAAGAAATCATGGACCTGCATGAACTCCTGAACGAGTCTGAATACAATGATAGGAAGAAAGCCAAAAATAAAAGTCAGAATGATCTGCGACACCATCTCTCCGGTGATGGACCCGACAAGCAGGGAAAAGGAAAAGAAAAATATATAGCCGAGAAGAGGAGCCCAAAAAATTTCAATCGAAGAAACGAGAGAGAGGGCTTCGCGGAATTCAGACTGGTAAATAATAAAATAGGCAGGAAGAAAATTCATAATAAAAAATACGCTGACCGCCGTTGATCCGAGAGCCCATTTCGCAAGAAAAAGAGAACTCCTGCTGTAAGGCAGTGAAAAAGTAAAGTCACTGCGGCGGGTATTCCGCTCAAGTCCGATAAGAAGGGAAGCAAATATCACTATAGCAGCCGCAAGAAAGACCGTGAACATTCCCTGCGAAAAGATCTGCATAACATCCCATGCCTGTACTTCATAAACATATTCTTCTGAATAAGTAGTCCTTTCCGACCTTTCCTGCCAGGATTCTACAGATAAAATCGCCTGGAGCGGCATTTGAACTACAAAAAGTGCAAGCAGAATCCAGATAAGAAACTTTGACTGTTTGTAATTTTGAAACCAGAGTGCTTTGTTAAACATCGTTTGGACCTCCAAGCTTCGCTACAAAATAATCTTCCAGAGACATAGGCAGTTCTTCGTAAAAAAGCGGCATACTTTCCGATATTTTCTCTTCAAGGGGGATGTTGCCTCGAGGAATAAGTACAGTATAAACTTTACCGGTTTTGTCGAGTATTTCTACTTCGTCTTTCAGAGTTTCAGGCATCTTTTCTGCGAAAGCAAGCTGAATTTTTTTGTATTCATTTTTCATTGTGTCGAGTTCGTAATGACTATCTACTTTACCCTGTTTAATAAATATCACTTCGTTAACCATAAACTCCAGTTCATCAAGCCGGTGGGAGGAGATAAGGACAGCCAGCCTGCGGTCGGATACTTCCTCGACAAGAAGCTGAAGGACCTGCTTTTTGACGATTACGTCCAGCCCGTCCGTCGGTTCATCCAGTAAAATATAGGAGGCTCCTGTAGCAAAAGCTGTAATAAGCGTAAAGAGAGCTTTCTGTCCCTTGGAATAATTCCCTATCTTAGAAATCTGTGAAAGCTTAAATCTTTTCATCAATGAAAAAAGATAGGATGTGTCGAACTCCGGATAAATATTTTTGTATAGATATATAAGTTCTTTTGTACTGTAATTTTTTAAAGCTTCTGTCGAGTCGGGAACAAAAATAATCTGTTTTTTAATTTCGGGATGTTTAAAGATATCGAGGCCGTCGATATAAATACTGCCTCTCGTAGGCGTCAGAATACCGGCAAGTGACCGGAGAAGGGTCGTTTTTCCAGACCCGTTTCTTCCTACAATACCTATAATGCTTCCGGGTTCAACCGAGAAGTCAATATCGGCAAGAATCGGCTTGTGATGTATATGTTTGGAAATATGCTGTACCCTCATTGCTGCGTATCCCTCATTTCCCTGTATGACTGTTCGGTCCATTCCAAAAACCGCTCCCGGCTCACTCCGGCAAAATGACAGTCCACAATGAGCTGTTTCAGTTCTTCCTGCAGCTTTTTCTGCTTCTCAGGAGGTGCAAAAGGAGGGGGAGAAGAGGATACGAATGTTCCTTTTCCCTGGATAGTAAAGAGAAGCCCAATTTTTTCGAGCTCCTGGTAGGCTTTACTTACTGTATTCGGATTGACTACCATCTGCGATGAGAGCTCCCTGATTGAGGGAAGTTGTTCTCCGGGCTGTAGAATACCTGAAGAACACATATTTTTGATCTGATAAATAATTTGTTCATACAAGGGGGTGCTGCTTCTTGGATCCATGCGAAAAAGCATATATGTTTCCTCCAGGTGTATGGCGTATACTAATACACTTCAAACGTATTACAGCCCCCGGCATTTGTCAAATACTGCTTGCCCGACGGTCTAACAGGGGAAAGAACCTCTTTTTATGAAGGAAACGTCAGGAGCAGCCTATTTATTAGAACTGAAAACTTCTTTATTTTAGTGTTGAAGCCGGCCCGTCCGGAAAGCGTCCTGTGGAGGCGAAAGCAGGGACATCTCTACGCCTGTATAAAAATACTTTATAAACAATTTGAAAAGCCTTCATGACTAAT
>PWLM01000164.1 GCA_003560495.1 Bacillus sp. (in: firmicutes)
CATTGGGGAGGGTGAATGTCCGGGGGACATTCAAGTGATTGAACCGCGAAGCGGGCGGGTTGCACGCAGGCGTAGCCATAGCTACGTTGAGGAAAGATTTTGCCCGATGACGAAGATATTGAATTTTGCAGCCATTTGTAATAAAAAGAGGTTTTCGGAGTGGACTCATCAATTAATTAAACCATTTAAAATTTTGTAAGATGAAAAGAATACTAGTTCCAACTGACTTCTCGAATTGCGCAAAAGCAGCCGAAGACTTCGCATTGGATATTGCACAAAAGGCCGGCGCAGAAATTCATTTCCTGCACATGCTGTTAACCCCCGTGGATTGGGGAAAGTTATCTGTAGAGAAGGAGAAGATGTATCCTGAAACCAAGGCTAAAATCGCCCAATCCAAGATCGAACTTAGAAATCTTAGAAAAAAAGCGGACGATAGGGGTTTGACTGCTCAGGAGTTCCTGGTTTATGAATTGGAAAGAGAGGGGATTTATCGCCATACCGAGGAAAATCAATGTGATTTTCTTGTTATGGGATCTCATGGAGCCAAAGGACTGAAGAAAATTTTGGGGTCCAATACACAAAGAGTAGTTCGCAATTCCACTTCGCCTGTATTGGTGGTAAGGGACAGACCCCAAAACTTTGAGGTGAAAAACATTGTATTCGCAGCTAACTTTGAAGAAAAGGTCCTTCCCGCATTCCTTAAAGTTTGTGATTTTGCCGAGATCATGCAGGCAAAAATCCATTTGCTGTATGTCAATGTTCCTTATAACTTCAGGGAAACAGATAAAGTGGAAAAGGAAATGAACGCATTCACAAAGAAATGCTCAGGTGAAGATTTTTCTGTCAACATTTTCAACGCCCTGAATGAGGAAAGGGGAATCTTAAAATTTGCTAAGGGTGTGGGTGCAGATATGATTGCTGTTACCGCACAGGGAAAAAAGGGCTTTATGAAAATTATGTCGCCCAGTATTACTGAAAGCCTTATAAATAATTCTAATCTACCTGTTCTGAGTGTAAATACAACTCAATGAACCTTCCTTTAAGCTGGGTAATTCAGGCTTTTCTTCGGCCATTACCAGATGTAAGCGATGGGATTAATTGTAGAACAGGATGATTATAGTTGCAGATACAGGCGGTGATTGAGTAATTTGATGCTAAATGTATCTTAAGAATTGGTTTGCAGCAGGGAGATCAATTCCAATCAAGCCTTCCTTCCCTTTTCAACACTCACCCCTTCAAAATCTTTGCCTTGATCTCGCGCAGTGGCATGGAGGATTGGTCTGTACCGGAGCCGTCCTTGTTGCGCTCGACACGCATCCGGTACATGAATTTGTCGTTGCGGTAGTAGCGCTGTTGGTAATATACCGGCTTGTCTTTGATGGTGTAGGAGACGCGGTCCATGCGAAAAAGGGCATTGCCAGGTTTTAGGTTGAGGTGTTTGGCCTGGTGTTCGTCCGCATTTTCTGCGTGTAGGAAATAGCAGCCTGAGGTAATGGCAATGTCGTATTCATTCTCCAGGATATCGAAAATGGTGCGTTTTGCCAGGTCGAAATCCACGATCAACTGACCGTAAAATGCAGGTAGCCAGGTGTAGTCCAGGGCGATGGGCTCACCGTCCGCGAGACGGAGCCGGTCCAGGCGGAAAACCCTGGTTCCGGGATCTAACTTTAGATGGCGTTCAGCCGCAGGAGGTGCCGGTTCAATTTCATTGCGAAGGACCACAGATTCAGCCTCCAGGCCATTGAGTTTCATGTCCTCCATAAAATCATTCATGGCCAGGGTGTTTTGGACTGCCTTCCCGCCCTTAACAAATGAGCCGATTCCCTGACTCCGGTATATGCGTTCCTCATTCTCCAGGGTTTGCAAAGCCCTGCGCACCGTGACACGGCTGACATCAAACCGGCCGGACAGTTCACTCTCAGAGGGGAGTTTGTCGTCCACACCGAAATCTCCTTCTTTGATGGCATCGCGTATCCAGTCGGCAATTTGTTGGTGGCGGGGCCTGTTGTCTTTTAAAGTGGTCATAATCCAGTTTTCTTGTAAAAAATATTAACTTACACAATGAACAAACGCAATGCAATACAAGTTTAATACATGTAATATCAAATATTTTTTATCAATGTACAATAAGGGTAAAAAGCAGTCCGTTTAGACTACCAAATATTAATTAACTACATGTAAAGACATGTAAGTATCGCTTAAGAAGCAAAAAAAATTAACCCATTTTTCATCAACTCAATAAGTAATAAACATGATTGACCTTTTATATCAACCCTGGCCCTGGTACGTCGCCGGTCCCATCATCGGGATTATGATACCGTTGCTATTAATTGTAGGCAACAAGGCTTTCGGGATATCGTCCAACTTTCGTCACATTTGTGCGGCCTGTGCTCCGGCCAATGTCAAATTCTTTCAGTACGACTGGAAATCCGGTTTGTGGAATTTGGTGCTGCTGCTGGGGGTGGTGATAGGTGGATTTTTGGGAGGCTGGGTTTTTGCCAATCCGGAACCGATAGATCTGTCTGAATCAACAGTGAGCTCACTACAAGAGCTCGGCATTCAGGATTTTACCGGATTTGTCCCGGCTGACCTCTTTAGCTGGGAGGTTCTCGCAAGTCCCACCGGCATAATTGTGCTGGCCATTGGAGGTTTTTTGGTGGGATTCGGTACCAGGTATGCAGGGGGTTGTACATCGGGCCACGCCATCAGTGGTTTGTCCAATTTGCAGCTCGCTTCTCTGATCGCCGTAATCGGCTTTTTTATCGGTGGTTTGTTGATGACTTATGTATTGCTACCCATCATTCTATAAAACACAAATAACAGACAAATGAAATTTTCAGACTTTATATTATATCTCCTATCGGGCATCATTTTTGGCTTCGTGCTTATGAAGTCCGAGGTGGTTTCCTGGTTTCGAATTCAGGAAATGTTCCGATTCGATGATATTCACATGTACGGAATTATCGGTCTGGCGGTTCTGGTGGGGGTGATCTCGATTCAGATCATCAAACGCACAGGGGCCAAAGACCGAACTGGAACTCCGATATCCATAGAAGATAAAGATCCTACTCAGTACAAGCGCTACCTGATAGGTGGCAG
>PWLM01000177.1 GCA_003560495.1 Bacillus sp. (in: firmicutes)
ATCAATTTATAACACAAATATCCTTCTATAAAATCGGATGATTGAAACGGCAGACAGTGACTCCAGCGGGAGAAAGCGAAGTCTGAAAATCCATTCTTCCAGTGCAGGTCACTGGAAGAATTAGTTGAAGACGAGCCCCGCGGAAAGCATCTGTCTAAAGTGAAAATCATCAATATTATTCGAAAAACTCTTCTGAACCATACGGACAGTTGTTTCTGTTCCAAAACAACAAGCGTCAGCCAATAAGGAGTCTTTTTTCCGTATGAAAATTCCTGTATGATAAAAGAAACAAACAGAGCGGGAGCGGTCACATGGAGACGGAAGAAACAGATCGATATTTTATGAAAGAAGCGCTTCAGGAAGCTGAAAAAGCCGGAGAGGCCGGGGAGGTTCCGATCGGCTGCGTCATTGTTAAAGAGGGGACAATTATTGCACGCGGGGCCAATCTGCGGGAAGCTTCCCAGAAAGCAACAAGCCACGCGGAAATAGCAGCTGTGGAAAAAGCGTGTGAAACTGTCGGCAGCTGGCGGCTGGAAGGATGTACATTGTATGTCACACTGGAGCCGTGTCCGATGTGTGCAGGGGCTATCATTCAGTCAAGGATCGAGCGGGTCGTCTACGGAGCGGATGACCCGAAGGCCGGCTGCTGCGGAACATTGATGAATCTTGTACAGGATGAACGTTTTAATCACCGTGCAGAGGTGACTTCTGGTATAATGAAGGAAGAAACAGGGGACATTCTCACTGCTTTCTTTAAAAAGCTCCGGCTCGAAAAAAAACGGAAAAAACAGGAGGTGCAGACTTATGCGTCCGAATCAGATATCACTCGAAACAGCCCAGATGATGGCGGAAAAGCTTAATATGCCACTGGAACATGTGATGCATACTCCTCCGCATATTCTCATGGCCAAACTGCAGCAGGCAGAGGCAGAGAAATCCGGGGAGGAAGAATAACTATCGATTCGTGCGTAAGGATTGCATTTTTCTACGCGAAGCGATATACTAGGTTCTGCGTCGCTGAAGACGCCTGACAACATTATCAAATTTGCCGTGCTAAGCGGGGAGGTAGCGGTGCCCTGTACTCGCAATCCGCTATAGCGAGGCTGAATTCCTCTCTGAGGTTGCACGATCCTCATGGTCTGCCCTAAGTAAGTGGTGTTGACATCCGGGTTCCACGCAACGGAATCCCGTGAACCCTGTCAGGTCCGGAAGGAAGCAGCAGTAAGCGGGTTCTTCCGTGTGCCGTGGAGTTGCCTGGATCGAGCAAACTGCTTAGGTAACGCTTGAGGATCTGCGATCGAAGAGAGGTGCACGGCAGCAAATATATTCGGGATGAGCTTTAACAGCTCATCCTTTTTTCGTGTAAAAAAACCGGCTGAAATCAGCAGATAGATTTTGAAATCACTCTCTGCAGCCGGTATAATTAATAGAGGTGAAAGTATTCGAAGGAGCTGAACCCTGATGAGCTATCAAGCGCTGTACCGTGTCTGGCGTCCGCACCGGCTGTCGGATGTGGTCGGACAGGAACATATAACCAAAACGTTAAAAAATGCCCTCGTTCAGCAGAAACTGTCCCATGCCTATTTATTTACCGGTCCGCGCGGTACAGGAAAGACCAGTGCGGCAAAAATTATTGCTAAAGCTGTCAACTGCCACCGGGCTCCAACAGAGGAACCGTGCAACGAATGCGAAGCGTGCCGGGGAATTCAGGACGGAAGCATCGTAGACGTTATGGAAATCGACGCAGCTAGTAATAATGGTGTGGACGAAATCCGTGACATCCGGGACAAAGTAAAATTCGCTCCGAGTGCCGCCGCCTTCAAAGTATATATTATTGATGAAGTGCACATGCTGACGACAGGAGCTTTCAATGCTCTTTTAAAAACGCTGGAAGAACCGCCTCCGCATGTTATTTTTATTCTCGCAACGACAGAGCCTCATAAAATTCCACTGACAATTATTTCCCGGTGCCAGCGCTTCGACTTCAAACGTATTACGTCGCAGGCTATGCTCGGGCGGATGGAGGAAATTGTACAGGAAAGCAGTATCTCCATCGACCCGGAGGCGCTGTCACTCATTGCCCGCGTATCGGAAGGCGGAATGCGGGACGCTCTCAGTCTGCTTGATCAGGCAGTGTCCTTTGCGGACGGTACAATAAGCTCCGACGATATTCTGGCGGTGATCGGTTCTGTTTCCCACGACATGCTTTATCAGATCGTGGAAGCGGTCCGGGAAGGAAGCGTCGGTACAGGACTGGAAGCGGTCGACAGGCTGATGGAAGAAGGAAAGGATCCGAATCGTTTTATCGAAGATCTTATTTTCTTTTTCCGGGATGCCTTAATGTTAAAAGCAGCTCCTCAGCTGGAGGAATCCCAGGACCGCCTTCAGACGGATGAAAAATTCCGGAGCGTTGTTGAGCAGCTCGATCAGTCATGGATTTTCAGTATGATGGAACGGCTGAATCATTTTCAGCAGGAAATGAAATGGGCAAGTCATCCGCAGGTGTTTCTGGAAATGTTTATCGTTCAGGCAGCGCAGGAGCCGGCCTCTCTTCCATCGACAGAACCGGAACAGACGAATTCCTCCACGCTGGAAGCACTTCAGCAGAAAGTGGAGCATCTCGAAAGGTCGTTAAAGCAGCTGCAGGATGAAGGCGTAAAAAGCCAGCCGCAGCCGGCCGAACCGGCACCTGCACGTGCCCAGCCCCGGGCAGCTCAGACGTCGAACAAAAGCAGAGCAAACGCCAAACGGATTAAAAGCATGCTCGGACAGGCTTCCAAAGCGGACCTTCAGAACCTTCAGTCCAAGTGGGGGAACGTGCTGGAGCAGGTAAAACAGCAGAGTGTCCCGGCCTCTGCCTGGCTGAATGACTGTCAGCCGTCAGCGAGCTCTCCGGACGAATTTGTACTGGCTTTCCGCAATGAAATGCACCGGGCCATGGTAGACGATAAATTTCGGGAAATGGTCGAAAGCGCGGCAGCTAAAACAATGGGAAAATCGATGACGCTGCACACCGTGCTTTTTTCCGACTGGGAGGAAATTAAGGCCAGCTACGTAAAAAGTCAGAAAGACAAAG
>PWLM01000132.1 GCA_003560495.1 Bacillus sp. (in: firmicutes)
AATGCCCTCGCATCCTTTTTAGTGAAAGGTAGTTCCTGAAGTTTCTTTTCCATTTTTTCCCATTCATTTAAAGGGTATACAAATAAACATTTGTCCATTCCGCGGGTTACTACGAAAGAGGCTCCTAAATTATTCCGGAATTTAGATGGAATAATAATTCTGCCTTTGCTGTCCAGTTGATGCTCAAGTTAACCGATGAACATTCAGGCCCTCTCCTTTCCACCGCTTAACACTAATTTACCACAACTCTCCACTTTCTACCACTTAAAATGTAACATTCATAAAATTTTCAGATTCTGCTGTTTTTCCACCCTCGTCTGATCTGACTATTTATATATAGACCTCGCCACAAGAAAAAAAGACACGGTTTTTATGAAGTCTTGGAAGATTCCCACTGCGCTGGAATACATGGTATTCAGCTTTAATAAAACGCTTTGTTCGCTGTTGATACTTGGAGAAAACTTCGCTTCTTCCACAGGCCGTTTCCGCTTCGTTTTCTCTTCATTGAAAAAGGAATGATTCTGCTTTTCATGAACACTGTTCTTTCTTCCGTAAAACCAACGCCAGGGCAGAGATGCCTGCGGAAAGCGCACAGACCCTCCCGGACGGAAGTAAAGCAGCCGCAGACGACTCTCAAAAACAACACGGACCTTGGTTCTTACGCAAGGAAAGGGAAGACGCTTTTTTGGGCTTCGTTTCAACAGGTATACCTGTTGAGAATACCAGTAGAACGGGTTGTATTAGATGGAATTCATTTGATCAGATTGGTTTTAATGGAAAAAGTAGTTTGATTTCCCCATGATTACGTAAGAGCCCGGACTTTTAACAGAGCCTAATTAAAAAGTAGACCTATTAACAGTGAGACTCATACAAAATTGCTGTAGACGTTTATTTTCAAGGACCCTTTGTTTTATTAAGTTTGGAATGCTCCTTAATAATACATGAAAATCAAAAAATACGACTACTCCCCCTGCACATTACCCGCGGTCGAACTGGTATTTCTTTTTTCAGGACAGTAAGCGGAAGGCAGCAAATAAATCAATAAAAAAAGTCTGAATGCAGGCTTCTGCATACCAGACTTCCGTATTATAAATATGCTATAAAATGAGAGGGATGGCCATTTTCCTGTTTCACCACATTATCAGTAAGCCGCTCCACTAGATCATTACCATAATTGTTTAAAAAGGGGTGAATGTTTAAAAACCGCTCCTGCTTATTTTTTTCCGGGAAAATTTCTGCTTCCAAAGCTGCAAGACGTTTTAAATGAACATCTTCTTCCTTTTCCAGAGCTTTATTAAAATCTTTTCGGTAATCTTCCATTAATTTTTCCCATTTCTTCACATACCGTTCATGAAGCTGTTCCTTCGTACGCTGACTGCCGCCCGTTTTTAATAGTGTCTGAAGCTCCTCAGAAACTTTTGTTTCAACATTTCCAATGAGTTTTTCTGAATGTGCCCCTTCTGCATCTTCAATTCTCTTCTGGCGGATATCCTCTGTACCTCTGCTAATTACGTCCTTAAGATCCAGCCCGTATTGATTGAGTGTCTTTTCCGATTTTCTTGAAACCAATGTAATGGAATGACGGGGCTTTACAATCGGCATTCGGTGCCCAAAGGAATGAAAGGCTTCTTTTAATGTCCCCCAGTAGTGCAGTTCCCCAGCCCCGGCAATAAAAGTATGAACGGGTAAAATTAAATCCTGCATAACCGGACGGCTGACAACATTGTTGCTGAGCCCACTTTCCTGACTGAGCGCAGCTGCTATATCCTCTTGGCTCCGTGAGTGTTCTTCACCTTTTTTCCACCATCTGCCCGCATCAGACTGAAGCAGATAACGCTGATTATTTTCTTCAATAAACAGGTGGGCGTTGTCAGGATCTATAGTGATAGGTTCCCCGAAGCCTTTTTCACGCATTTTTTCTGCCTGAGAAGTAAAGGCATGCCGCATATCCGTATTGTTTTTTACCATTTCCAAGAAGTATTCTTTCTCTACTTTTCGAATCCCCGGGTCGTGAGCGTCCATCACTACAAGCCCGCTCCCTTTAAACAGTCTGTAAAGCACCTCTGCACACCATTCTGTATAAGTAAGCTCTTTTTCAGCGTCGGCCAGCAGCGCTTTTTTCAATTCTTTTGTTTCTGAAGTTTCCGGCATATTCTTCAAGGCCTCGAATACTGCCTCCCGTGCCGATTCCTTATTAATGATTCTTTCACTGGCCGGGGTTTTAATTTCGTTTTTTTCTTTTATTTTTATTTTACTTATATTGTTTTTTTCATGAAAAAACGTGTGATTAATTTCGTCTATATCATGATCCTCTCCAGCTATCCAGAAGATAGGGACCACTGGCCGCTCAAGTTCACGTTCCAACCGCCTGGATTCAGATATAATGGAAACGATTTTATGTATCGTGTATAAAGGACCAGTAAGAAGTCCGGCCTGCTGTCCCCCTACGACAGCTACCGCATCCTGCTGAAGCAGACGCTCCGTCTGGAAGAGTGCCTGCTCGCATGGAAAGCATCGCCTTTGAAAAGACTGAAGCGCTGCGACAACCTGATCCCTTTTAAAAGTGAGTCCATCCAGTTCATCAGCTCGTTCCTGCGTTTCGTTCAGTTTATAATCATAAAAAGATAAAATCTCGCTGTCAGTGTTTAAATACCGCCCTGCATATGTATCCGGTTCAAATAACCTCGTCTTTTTCAGCTTCATTTAAAGTCAACCTTTCTCCTAAAGTCCCGTCAATTATAGCAGAGACTTTACCACCCTCCAAAATATCGGCTCAAAATGAACGTCTTCCCTGGCCGGCAGACTTTTCTAGTCACTGCGGGTGACCCTGGAAGACACTTTATTCATAACAGCTTCTACAATTCTGCTGTTTTCAGAAACAGCTATATTTTCACTTATTCCTTCTTTAACAAGCCAGCCGTTAATACTTTCGAGTTCAAGAGGCCGCCCTTTTTTATAATCCATAAGCATCGATGAATAATTAAGTTTCGTATTTTCAATAACTTCTTCCACATAAGTCCAGCTGCTTTCCGGCATCTTCAGAACTTTTGCGGTTTCTTCAAATAATTTAAAAGCTTCTTTTTTAGCTTCTGCATTTTCCAGGAGAAAACCGTTACTGGTTTCATAAAGAACGGTTAAAGGATTCACTACAGCATTAACTAACAGCTTTTTCCTAAGTTGAAACTGAATATTATCTGTCCATTCTGCATTCATTGGTGTTCCTGTTTTTGTCAGCATTTTACTGAATGTAGACTTTATCTTTCCTCCGAAAATAAATTTTCCGCTGCCGGTGTGCATTACTTCCGCAGGTCCTGTGCGGACAGCTCCATGTGTTACTATACCGAACAAAGGCTCAGAGTGAAACTTTTCGGCAAGCTCCACATGGCCCATACCGTTTTGAATAAAAAGCCACGGTACTTCAGCAGGGATATCGGTATTCAGAATTTCTTCAAGATGATATTGTTTTACGGCTATTATTACAGCATCCGGATTCCAGCCGGAAGAGTCTGTTGAAGCTGTAACATCCCATATTTCGCCATTCATTTTCAAACCAGCTTTGTTAATTATGGCCGCCTGCTTTTCAGTACGTGTTCTAATCAAAACATTACAGCCCTCTTTCTTCAAAAAAACAGCTGACAGCAGCCCAACAGCTCCTCCACCAATTATCATGATGTCCATATAAATCTCCCTTAATATCAATTATTTTACTAATATATGTCTTAAATAGACAGTCATCACTTTCATCTGTGAAATATTTCATATATAATAACAGATAACGCTTACATAGTTATACCATGTCTCAGCGATTTTGTTAAAGAAAGTGGAGGGACCGCTCTATGGATAAACACGAAGTAGTACGTCTTCGCATTAACTTCAAAACTTTGGAAGAATTTGAAAACTTCCGCGAGTATGGCGTTCAGGAATTATCGATGAAAGAAGACCTTCAGGATAACATTGTTGAAAACGACAGCGAGTCTCCTTTCTATGGAATTTATTTTGGAGACAAGCTCGTAGCAAGAATGAGTCTATACAGAATAGAAGCTAAGTTTGACCGTTATTTTGATCCACCCCAGGATTATTTGGAACTCTGGAAAATGGAAGTTCTTCCAGGATTTCAGAATAAAGGAATAGGAAAAGCTCTTGTAGACTTTGCTAAATCGGAAGGCCTTCCTGTTAAGACGAACGCCCGGCAGCGTTCCGACGATTTTTGGAAAAAACAAGGTTTCGAACCTATTACTTACGATGAAGCCCGTGATAAAGGTGAAAATCCTTACGTCTGGTTTCCATCTGGAGTAGGCGAACAGAAATAATTTAACAATGAAGCTGTCCCTGGATGATATCGGGACAGCTTTTTTAAGTCTTTATGAGTACAAAAGTACAGGGTATAAAGAATAATACTGCTTCCAGACTAACAATTAGTTATTCTTAATAACATTTAATAATACCGCCTGTAATTAAACAGTCAGGTACTACTATGCAGACATATTTAGCCGCTGCCCTTACTTTTTTTACGAAGAAAAGCCTCCACCGCATGATGATGTTCCTCAGTTTCCCACATCTCGGAACAGAGATAAGCTTCTTTCTTCATGGTATCCATAACTTTATAATTTTTTAAATGATGTTTATATTTCTTAATAATCCGAGCTGATACCGGCCAGTCAATTTTTTCGATCAGCTCATCCATCGTAGAAGCAGTTCCATCTGCAAAGCCTGTTTGCAGCAGGTTTTCTGAATTAAATCTCTCAGCAGAGACCAGCATTTTCAGAGCACGTGCGTACCCAACTTTTTCTTTTGTCAGGGCTGCGCCTCCCCATCCGGTAGTAAGTGCAAGGTTGCCTTGTATAAATCCCAGAGAAGCTTGTGGAGAAACGTAAATCAGATCTCCTGTAGAAGCCAGCTCCGCCCCTCCCCCTACAGCGGTTCCATCTACATATGTAATAACCAGGGTTGAAAGCGAAGATATCCTGCGAAGAACTTCATTCATTGGCAGAAGCATTGTTCTTGCCTCCTCAGCTGTACGAAGCCCATGAAAAGCCTGCAGATCCCCACCGCTGCAGAATGATCCACCACATCCAGTAATAACAAGCGTACGTATGTCTTTTCTATTTTCTATTTCATCCAAATATTTTTCAAAAAGCTGGATCACTTCAAAATCAACGGCATTTTTTGCATCGGGACGGTTTAACTTCCAGATCATCAGTCCATTTTCTTTTTCCTCTTTCAGCAACTTCATGTCGGTCTCCTTTGTATGCGCTGACATTTTTACGCTATGTTAAAGTAGTCCCGCAGATACAATTTATCAATGAGATAAAATGCGGGAAAGTTTATCCTGTCAATACAAAAAAGCAGGAAGGTTCACCTCCTTCCTGCTTCAGTCTTTATTTGCTTACTACGTCACGGCCTTTATAAGATCCGCATGATTTACACACACGGTGGGAGAGTTTCATCTCTCCGCAATCAGGACATTCCACCATTCCTGGTACGCGTAGTTTCAAGTGAGTCCGACGCTTATTTTTACGGGTTTTACTTGTTTTACGAAAAGGTACTGCCATGAGTCCCACCTCCTTGAAGATCATTCATTGTTTTTAAAATAGTCTTCCAGCTTAGCAAGCCTTGGATCTACTTTCTGCCCGGCAGAAGGGGTTTCTTCTTCCACCTGCAGTTCCCATCCCTCACCTGTATGAGGTGCAGGGCCTGTGGGTTCACCGCTGAAAACACGGAGAGGTTTTTCCAGAAGGATTCTCTCCATAACATACGGCTTTAAGTCGACCGTGTTATTAGTCAATTCGTGAACGTCGTCATCCTCATCGAAGGTGGCCCGCTCCGACAATTGGAAGGACTCTACTGCGTCAATGGAAAATGGATATTCCACATCATTCAGTGTACGTGCACAGGGAAGAATCATTTTTCCACTGATATTCAGTATAAAAGTAGCAAGATCTTTTGATACTGATCCGTGGCCCTGAACCTGAACTTCACTTATGTCACGAATCTCACGGTCTCTTTGCTTTAATTCTTCTGCATCGACCGATTCATCCAGATGCAGCTCTTTGTCCCGGTAGGAAAACAGCTGCTGTATCGACCATTTCATTTATATTCACCTCAAGACAACAAATGTAATTATATCGCTGTGAAAATCAATTGTCAAGGTAATCTCTTTACATTCTTTTTTCGGTTTATTCTTAAATAATATCCCTTTAAAAACCTCCCTTAAGTTGTAATTGTTGTATAATGAACTGGATTTAAACTGTATAGAAAGGTGGTGCATACAATGAAAGTCCTTGGAGTTATTGTTGAATATAATCCATTTCATCACGGTCATGCCTACCATCTGCAGACCGCTAAAAACCTTCTGAAGCCCGATGTCACGATCGCAGTAATGAGCGGATCTTTTCTTCAAAGAGGGGAGCCGGCATTAACCGATAAATGGACGAGAGCTGAAATGGCTCTCAGACAGGGAGTGGATATTGTTATGGAACTCCCCTATTCCTCAGTCGTACAAAAGGCAGATTACTTTGCAGAAGGCGCTGTTGCTATCCTCAAAGAAATGGGGGTCACTGATATTTGTTTCGGAAGCGAATCAGGTGACATTTCTCTCTTTTACCGTACCCTGCATCTTCTGAAGGAAAACGAGGAAATGATGAATAATGAAATACAAAAACATCTCCGAATAGGAAAAAGTTATCCCCGCAGCTTTTCTGAAGCTTTTCAATCAATGTTTCCCGAAGAAGATTCGCTCGATTTAACCCTTCCGAATAATATTCTCGGCTATCATTACGTAAAAGCAGCTTCGGATGCAAGTATTGCGATGCACACTATCCAGAGAAAAGGAGCAGGCTATCATGATGAAAAACCTTCCGACGCCTCTTCGATTGCCAGTGCTACAGCTTTACGAACAATGATTGCAAAAGGAAAAAAGCTTCAAAGCCTTGCTGCATATGTACCAGCATCTTCACTTGACCTTCTGTCAGCTTATAAGAAGCAGTACGGAATGCTGCACAGCTGGGAAAGTTATTATCCAATGCTTCAATACGCTCTTTTCAGAACCTCTCCCGAAGAATTAAAAGGAATCTACGAGTGTGAAGAAGGGCTTGAACACCGGTTAATGAAATACCGTACCGCTGGAAGCTTTGCTGACTTTTTGGACAACCTAAAGACGAAGAGATATACTCGTACACGCCTCCAGCGTCTCAGTACACATATATTGCATGGTGTCACAAAGGGTGAAATGAAGCAGGCCTCAGGAAAGCCCTCCTCCCTCCGACTTCTTGGTATGAATAAAAAAGGGCAGCAGTATTTAAACCGTAAAAAGAAAAATTTAGCTCTCCCACTCCTTTCCCGGGCAGGAGAGGCTGAGTCCATATCTGATCAATTGACCGTGCGTTCAGCAGATATTCATTCTCTTGTTTTGGACAGTCGTCACAGACAATATGAATATAAGCGCCGTATCATAATTCTATAACTTTCAGTACGTTTGTGCATTTAAAGGTATATTTGTAATAAAAGCTGTTAAAAGGCAGATATGCCACCTTTTAACAGCTTTTGCACTTAACCCCGTCTAATTTTTTAGAATATCTTGAAAATAAAGAGGAACGTTCGCTTTCGTTTCCATGGAGGTCGGAGTGCCAGCCGGAAGATTTTCTCCACATCAAGCTGGGTGGAAGTGAAACCCCTTAAGCCAAGTCCAAACTTCCCCCCAGCTTTTTTAAAGGGAATTCAAATATTCCAGGGCTTCGCTGAAAGAACCTACAGGAACAATTTCCATTGATGTATCTGCTGCTTCTCCGGCGCTGACAGCTTCTTCATAGTTACTGTCTTCTGTGCCCTCTTCCACCGGAACGAAAAAGATGTCCGTACCTTCTTCATGGGAAGAATATACTTTTTGTCCGACTCCTCCAATTCTTCCTACATTTCCATCTTCGTCAATAGACCCTGTACCAGCAATGGATCTTCCTTTTGTAATATCTTCTTCTACGAGCTGATTATATATTTCCAGCGAAAACATAAGTCCTGCAGAAGGACCTCCGATACTATTTGTATCTATCGTCACTTCAGGATCTCTTATTAGTTCACGGTCGGTTACAGGGTTGGAGATACCCAGTCCCCCGGTACCTTCCTCTGCTTCTAATTCTTCCGGAAATTCCTCAATTTCAATGACTGTTTCTTCGACTTCTTCCTCTCTTTCGTAAGTAACAGTTACTTCATCCCCAATGTCTGCATCTTCCAGGATTTCAAACATTTCATTAACTTCTCTGACTTCTTCTCCATCAATGGAGGTAATAAGATCTCCTTCTTCCAGACGGCCTTCTGCTCCCATTCCGGGAATTATAGAAGTAACAAGCACACCGTATTCTTCGAATTCCGCTTCCTTTCCAGCTGCGTTGTAGGCTACCAGTATAGCCTGTTCCTGAGAGGAAGCCATCATCATCATCTGACGGTGATGATACATCTCATCTGTTTCACCAGGGGGGCGGACTTCGTCTTCATGAATGAGCTCTCTTTTATCACTTATTAACGACCAGACATAATTTACAGTATTGGCTTTTCCCATGCGAATAGTCGTTAAAGCAAAATCCCCTTCATATTCATAGCCGCCCTCTACTTCGATAACTTCACTCAGTACCTGAGGATCTCCGGGCACGGAAAAATAATAGGGAAGTTCTATGAAATTTAAAGCTAATAGCACTCCTATTAATACTACCCACTTGATCCAGGAAAGCCTTCTTCCCGAATTCTGTTCAGTGTTTGCTGTCATAATAAAACACCTCTGTCTCCTATCTTTAACTTTGTCCCCGCCTTAGGCGTCATAGCCGAATTTTCTTTTTAAAGCAGTTTTAACTTCTGCATGTACGAAGCCTTCCGGCAGGGCATCATATTTTGCTACTTCCTTTATAAGAGTAGAACTAATAGAGGCGTAGTCCGGGTCTGTATGCAAAAACACAGTTTCAATTCTGCTGTTCATCCGGCGGTTCATTACTGCCATCGGGCCTTCGTATTCAAAATCAGTTACGGAACGAAGTCCTTTTAAGAGAACTGAAACGCCTTTTTCGGAAGCGAAATCAATTAAAAGTCCGTCAAAAGTTGTTATCTCTACATTTTTCAAATGAGCAGTTGCCGATTTCAGCAGCTTCTGTTTTTCCTCCAGGCTGAACAGAGGATTTTTTTTACTGTTATGCAGAACTCCGACAATGACCTTATCGAACATTTTTGTCCCTCGTTCGATAATATTCACGTGACCATTCGTTACTGGGTCAAAACTTCCCGGAATTAGTGCTGTAGTCATTCTGCTTCCCCCTCTCTGTACATGCTTATCGTAGTTATCCCGTAATTCTCTCTGCGTTCCATATACATGTTTTTATACGTTTCAGGAAGTATAACTTGACGGGCATGTTCAACGACAACCATTCCGCCGGTCTTCAGTAATTGTTTTTCAGAGATGAATTCCAGATCTTTCTGCAGGTTATGCTTCTCGTAAGGGGGATCCAGAAATATCATTTCGAATTGGGTACCTTTTCTGCTTACTGCTTTCAATGCCAGATATGATTCCTTACGGTACACTTCAGCACGCTCTTTCCAGCCTGCTGCTTTCAGATTGCTTTTTATCGTCTGTACCGCACTGGAGTTTTTATCAACAAAAATGACTTTATCCATACCTCTTGAAAGCGCTTCGAGGCCGACAACCCCGCTGCCCCCATAAAGATCAAGCATAGTCCCCCCTTCAAAACGGGGGCCAATGATCTGAAACATTGATTCCCTTATTTTATCGGTTGTAGGGCGCGTATTCATTCCTGGCACTGCCTTAACAGAAAACCCCTTTTTTTCACCACTGATTATTCTCACGAAGATCACCTGTTTCCGCTCATTTTAAAAAGCGCCCCACAGGTTACCCCGCATGAGACGCCGTCAACCTATAAGCCCATTTTGTAATCGTCTTTCTTTTCCCGCTCAGGAACGATTTCCTGATATTCCGTTTTGACCCACGGACGCATAGAGATCGATACTTCTTTTACAAAGGGCAGTTTTTCCAATCTGCTTACTGTTTCATCCATGTTTTCCAGATCACAGTAAAGGATGGCATATTTCATCTTTTTGGAAGCATAATGAACATGTCCGAAGCGCTTAAGCTGCTTCACCTGTTTTAACGACTGAATATACACAGCCAGACCTACTCTTTCTGTTATCATATGCATCACCTCCGCGTCATCCGCATCCACAGCTGCCGCCGGAACCGCATCCGCCGCTGCAGGAAGACTGCTGGGCATCAAAGAAAGGGTTTCCGGTAGGTACTTTGATATTTGAAGAAACCTGTCCAGCTAAAAGAAGACTGATTTCACTTAATAGCTCATGGAGATTTTTCTCTGCTGCTTTAAATTCTGCTACCAGTGGATCTGTATCCAGATACCGCTTGTACTCCCGCACCTCGGAAGTGATCGTCCGAAAATCGGGATGGTATTTGCCAAACCGCTGAACTTCTTCGTACTTTTCTTTCAGCGTCTGAAAATACTGAAGCTCTTTTTGAATTCTGCTGTTTTTCTGAATTCTCTTTTTAGCTTCTATATATGTTCGGAAAACTTCTGATTGAATAATTTGATCACTTAAATCCTGAGCTTCATGTACAAGGGATATATCGGTCATTGTCATCATCGTGACCTCACCTCCCTTTTTTAAGTATAGCATGAAACACACTGTCCAAGAAACCAGAGGATACAGACAGTCTATTAGTAAAAAAACGCACCTCTTCATTGCAACG
Organism: Bacillus sp. (in: firmicutes); assembly: GCA_003560495.1. GTDB lineage: Bacteria > Bacillota > Bacilli > Bacillales > Salisediminibacteriaceae > Alkalicoccus. Next base: position 10,751 of record PWLM01000132.1, read on the forward strand.
AAGCAGTTTTCATAATATCATAGAGAAGGATGTCCAAACTGCTGTTAGGAGGATTTTGATAATGAAATTTAAAGTACCAGAATTTGAAGGAAAAGTAATTAACTTCGCAGATCTCGATGAAATTATGCAGGCTGCCGGGTTCGATTCTCAATGGGATTATGAGCGCATAACCTACGATTTTAAATTCGTAGATGAGGCTGACACGGACGCTTACGCTTATTACTTCCGTGTACCCGCTCACATCCATGAGGGGGAAATCCCTAAAGACAGTGCGAAAGTCTATATGCTGGCACCATACCTCGGCAGGCATTATTATCCACATGGTATTGAATACGATGAAGTATTCCCTGAGTGGATTGTTAACAAATGCAACCAGAAACTTGAGCAGATCATTGAGAAAATCAAAGCAGATGTTGTAAGCTGAAGCTGATCAAATGGCTTTCGATCTTTTCCGGAGAAACCTCTGAATAAGATCGAAAGTTTTTTTTCGAATAATACATAAATAAAAGCTGACTGACAGAATGTTTATTGGAAATGTCTGCTGTAGCTGAATTTACACGGAAAGGGGTCTGGCATTGTCACCATTACTAAAACGTTATTTGTATATAGGATTAGGCATTATTGCTGTTCTCCTGATCATGTACTTTATATTACCAGTATCTCTTCCACTCATTCTGGCATTTATAACTGCGCTTTTTTTAACGCCTGCAGTTAAAATGCTTGCCGGCAGAAGCCGAATCTCCAGAAATACTGCTGTTTTTATTGTGTTTGTCGTCTTTGCCGGGCTGCTTGCACTGCTTGTCTATTTTGTTTTAACGAGAGCTCTTACACAGTTAAACACATTCTTCGACAACCTCCCTGTTATCATTAACGAAGTTAATCTGGCCTGGATGTCAGTTCTCGAAAGTCTGCGCGGCCAATTTGATCATATGTCCAGTGACATTGTTGATACGATCGATGCAGAAGTAACCCGTATGCTTATTGACATGCGCCAGGGACTTCAGGAAATGAATGTTATCGGCTGGGTAACGGCTTTTATATTAAGTATCCCGTCCTACATAGTTTCCCTGCTTGTGTACCTTATAGCATTGTATTTATTTCTCCTGGATATTCCTCGGTTAAAAACGAAAGTTTTTCAATATTTGAAGCCGGAGACTGCTGAAAAGGTTCAGTTTATGTCTTCCAGACTTTCTTATGTCATCTTCGGGTTTTTTAAAGCACAATTTTTAGTCAGTATTATTATTTTTATCGTTACTTTTATAGGGCTGCTTATTATTGCTCCGGAAGTTGCTCTTATTATGTCAAT
>PWLM01000086.1 GCA_003560495.1 Bacillus sp. (in: firmicutes)
GGATAAATCATTCTACTAAGACCTGCAAAAAAGCATCCTCCACCGCCCGGACTGCTGTAGTTTTTACATACAATGATTTATGATAAACTCATTCTGCTTCCAGCCGGAAAATTTTGTTTTTAAAAGGAGCTAGTTATGTATACTGTTTTTTCCACGTTTGATGTGCCGCCCGAAAAAGCGGACGAAGTTATTGGCATTTATCAAAACCGGTCGCGCATCGTCGATACAGCCCCCGGATTTCTCGATTTTCTCCTGCTTCAGAACGAAAAGCGTCCTGGAGAAATAACGGTCCAGCTTTTTTTCGAATCAAAAAGCGACTATTTAAACTGGGTAAGAAGCGGCGATTTCAAAAAAATTCATGAACTGGAGAAAAAATATCCGGATCAGGAGCTCGCTTCCATTATACCTTCGGTGTCTCAGCATAAGGTCGTGGCAAGATGAACCGGTCATTTTCTACAGAAATGGTTATACGTGAAGTTACTGAACGTATATATAAAGAAGATCCGTCTCTTATAGACAGGTATGGCGAACGCGGGGTGGAGAAATGCCGTGAAGATAATGAACATCATCTCCGTCAGCTCTCGGCAGCCTATACAATTAAAGATGAGAAAATGTTCGTAGATTATGCCCTCTGGCTCGATGGTATACTTCAGCGGCATGGAATGAATACAAAACACCTTACAGACAATTTCCTCTTTCTCTCAGAAGCTCTCGGGAAATATCCCGATGAACAGAGTGCCTGTTATAAGAGATATCTGCAAGCCGCTGCTGAGAAGCTGGGTGAATAGTGAGTCCTTTCGTTGTATAAGCTCCTTCTCTTACCGAACCATAAGGCTTGTTGACAGCTGTTTGGCCTGCGCGATGGAAAAGGATCTTCTGACTGCGCTTTTTCCCACCGGCGTCCCCCACCGTTACGGAGGTAAACCGTTTCTTTATTGGAGAAAGCGGCTTGAAAAGAGCGATTTCTCATGACAGAAAACTTTTTCCTGACTTCCCTGCAGCAGCCGCAGGAATGCTCCTGGGTTATTAAGGACGAAAGCAGGACAGCGTCTATCTATCCAGATGAAAATACTTTATCAACAGACTAAAAAGTCCTGCACCTCCCGTTTTCACGGGGATGCAGGACTTTTATTATGCTGTACTCCCTACGATTTTCCAAACTTTCCGGTGAAGGCAGTATACAGTGCTGGTACGATAATGATTGTCAAAAGTGCCGAGAAAATCAGTCCGGCTATTATAGAAATAGCAAGCGGTACGAAAAGGACGTCTCCACTCAATGCTACGGGTGTTAATGCACCAATAGCCGTAAAAGCTGTCAGGAGAATCGGCCTGAGCCTCACCCGACCTGCTTCCACCACGGCTTCATGAATCCCCATGCCCTCTTCGCGGCGCTGTTTAATAAACTCCAGCAGGACAATGGAATTTCTTACGACAATCCCCGCCAGTGATACGATACCAAGCAGTGCCGTAAATCCAAGTCCTGTCTGAGTAACGAACAGACCGACCACTGCTCCAGATGCTGCAATGTGTATCGTGGAAAATACGAGCAGCGGTACAGCAAGCGAGTAAAATTGAATCGCGATAACAATGTAGATCAGGAAGAGCACGACGATGAACAACGTAGCGAGTTCCAGAATGAAATCAGTCCGCTCCTCTTCTTCTCCCCCGACGGATGCGGTATAGGAGGAGCCGGCAGTTTCTTCTGCATCTGCTGCAATTTCTTCAATCTGTGCTGTAATTGCTTCTTCGTCATTGTTACCTGGATAAACGCGGACCGTCACAGTACGGGTTCCATCATCACGAAGGATACGTGGAATTTCTTCTGTTTCTTCTTCGGCAAGAAGCGTATCCAGTGTTACTAGTTCCGGAGCTCCTTCCTCTCCGGTTTCTGCTTCAGATGGTATTTCAATTTCTGAGAGGTCGATCGTTTCCCCGCTTTCGATCCGGTCCAGAGTCATCTGCAAATCGAGCGTTTCTTCTGCCGTGCGGAAAGTAAGTACCGGAATGCCTTCCGTACGCAGACCGATCTGTTCACTCACGGCTCCCGGAGTTAAATTGTATTCTTCAAGAGCATCTCTGTCGGGTTCATAACTGAGTGTCGGCCGGCGTGGACCAAGATCGTCCAGAACGGTACCGCTTTCCGGAATGTCAGCGATCCGATCCTGCATCTCCTCACTCATGTCCATGAGTGTTTCGACGTCCGGTCCCTGCAGTGTCACTGCGATCGGGGCACCGACCGGCGGTCCGGCTTCAATCGTTGTTAACTCGACTTCCGCCTCTGGAAACTCTTCCTGAAGCGGCTCTGTCCACCGGGAAATCGTTTCCTGTGCTGACTGCTCCTCTCTGTTTACACGCAGAAGAAGGTTTCCGGTTTCTTCACTCGTATTATCCATCCCCTGTCCGAAAATCGGCGGCAGCCCATCTCCGGCGTAGACAGCCGTTTCGTAAACATGAGTATCTTCATCGAGGACAAAGTCACGCATATCTTCGAGGACAGTTTCTGTTGATTCAAGTGTAGTGCCTGCAGGCATTCTCACTTCCACCGTCACTTCATCACGATCCGTATCCGGAAAAAATTCGACTGGTATAAAAGGAATCAGTCCGTATAAAGCTGTCGTGACTACGAGACCGGTAATGGCAGTTTTCCAAGGATGACGGACGACCCGGCGCAGAATGGAATCAGCGTACCAGTCGGCAAGCTTCGTAAACTGTTTTCCAAGCAGTCCATCCTCCAACCTTTCGCTCCGGCCATTTTTGGCTATCTGCTTTTTACGGCGCCAGATTAAAAAGATCGGTACAAACGTCAAAGCGACGATCGTGGATGCAAGGATTGTTGTAACAAGCACTGTCGGAAGCGCCCGGATAAAGTCTCCATTTGCTCCGGAAATAAATACAAGCGGTAGAAATGTAAAGACAATAGTTAACGTGGAAACGATAATCGAAACCCGCACTTCCCGGCTTCCTTTTATCGCTCCTTCCAGCGGATCCAACCCCTGACGGTATTTATTTCTTATATTGTCACCGACAACGATCGCATCATCGACAAGAATCCCGAGTGCGACAATCAGCCCGATAATCGAAATTTGATTCAGGTCGACTCCGGCGAACGGCAGCGGAATCAATCCGATAAACACCGATGTCGGTATCGCGAGGGCTACAATTACCGCTGAAGAAACATTAAGCCCGAGCAGCGTTACGATAATAACGGAGGCTGCAGCAAAAGCAAAGGAATAGGCAAGATCCCCAAAAATTTCGTCCACAATTGTCTGCTGTGTATAAAATAAATCGAGTTCGGCCTCTTCCGGCAGCTCCTGGGCCAGTGTTTCCATTTCTTCATTTACTTCACTGTGCAGATCCGGAATACTTACTCCCCGCTCCGGCACTACTGTAAAAGACAGCGCAGGTTCTTCTTCGTAAGTTATTCTATCTTCCGGAGTATCAAGGTCAATCCCGACTTCTGCGATATCCTCCAGATAAACACTTTCGCCATCGAAACTCTGCCCTACGAAGATGCCTCCAATTTCCTCAGGAGAAGTAAGCGTTGAAAGCTCCAGCTGAATATTCTCTCCTTCAAACTCATGAATGCCAAGAGGCGGCGTCTGCAGTTCTTCTTCCAGACCATCCAGAATGTCCGGGATTTCCAGACCTGCTTCAAAGAGTTCTTCTGAATCTACATTAATAAGAAACTGCTGATCCGGAAAGCCTTTCACCGTTGTCCTCGAAACACCGGGAAGAGATTCAATTTCCCCCTGCCAGTCTTCGATCATATCCCGCAGATCATAAAGATCCTCGTATGTATCTCCAAGGATATGATAGCTCGAAAGACCGCCCAGTCCGTCGCCTTCCGAGAAGTCCGGTGAAACTTCTTCAGGCAGATCCCCCTCTGTCCCATTGACGGCCTGCTGAATTTCAGTGAATACTTCATTTTGATTCACGTTGTCTTCCAGTTCTACTGTAATGTTGGAAAACCCGGAGGTCGATATTGAACTGATATTTTCTATTCCATCGATACCTTCCACTGCGTCTTCCAGTGGTACTGTCACCTGCTGCTCCACCTCTTCCGGAGCTCCTCCGGGATACGGCGTAGAAATGTTCCCGATATCGACAGCTATCTCCGGTACCTCCCGCTGTGGCAGCTGAAAAAGTGTCAGCACACCGACGGCAACAAGAATAAATACAAACATGATGGTAATCTTCGGCCATTGAATCACTTTATCAAACATTGTCTTCTCCCCCTGTTTCAACATGAGTATATTATAATGACAGAAGTGTCATTTTAAATCAAAAATATTAGTTCTGCAGTCCTCCTTTTACGAGTAAAGTCACTTCTTCCACCCAGCTTTCCTCAGAATGCTGCCGGACCGGAATCTGCACCGAAGCCATCACATAACCGACCATCGTATCGATATGCACATCTTCCCTTATCCTTCCACACTGCTGTTCCCGCTGTAAAATAACCTTCACTTTACCCCGCATCTCAGCAAGAAGTGCTGCCATTTTTTCCGCACTTTTTTCAACCTGCTTCGTCGCTTTTTTGTCGATGTAGGGCATTACCTGCATCATCTGGTGCATATAGGCATACTGCCCCCAGAGACGGATCAGCCCCTCAATGGCATCATCCTGCCGGGAAACCTGATCAATTCTTTCCACCACCTGCTGCAGTAAATGAACCATAAAATCAGTCAGAAGCTCTTCTTTTTTGGAATAATAATTATATATAGTACTCCGGGCTACGCCGAGACGCCCGGCAAGCGCTTTAAAGTGAAAACCTGCGTAGCCGGATGATAAAATAAGCTGCTCCGTTTCGTGAAACAGCCTTCCTTTGTCAATTGTTCTCGCACGCCCCATACGTCTGACTCCCTTTCTTGTAACAGCTAACTTACTTTACCCTTTTCTTTTTTCAAATTAACCTTATTTCAAGAAAAAAACAATAATTTTTTCAATGTTTGTATAACTTTTTTATAACTTTTGACTTTATCCCGCACCGGGCAGCTGTCTGATTGCCTTTACTGGGCAGATCGTGCTATTGTTTGAAAGGATATAAGTATACAGGGGGAATGAAAGAATGAAAGCTTTTAAACTGACAGCAGCTGCAGGAGTTATTTTCGTGCTGACTGCGTGTGGAAATAATACAGAAGAAGAAACTTCGGGCTGGGAGGAAATTCAGGAAGAAGGAGTACTGACTATTGCTACGTCCGGAACGCTCTTTCCAACCTCTTTTCATGACGAAGAAACCGATGAACTGACCGGATTCGAAGTGGAAATTGCAAGGGAAGCTGCTGAAAGGCTTGATCTGGAAGTGGAGTTTTCTGAAATGGGATTTGACGGAATGCTGACTTCTATAAACAATGGACAGGTAGACCTGGCTGTAAACGACATTGACGTTAATCCACAGCGGGAAGAGGACTTTCTTTTTACCGAACCATATAAATTTTCTTATGGAAGCATGGTCGTGAGAGAAGACGATCTTTCCGGCATTGAAACTCTCGACGATCTGGAAGGAAAACGTGCAGGAGGTGCAGCCACAACCATTTATATGCAGATTTCAGAGCACTACGGAGCAGAAGGTGTCACTTATGAAAATGTTACGAACGACACCTATCTGCGGGACGTGGAAAACGGCCGGACCGACACCGTACTGAATGACTATTACCTGCAGACAATGGCGGTGGAAGCACTGCCTGAAATTGACGTGACCGTTCACCCTGACCTGTTCTACCATCCGAACAATCAGGCGATGATTATGGACCAGGAAAACACCGAACTGCGGGACAACCTGAACGAAGTGCTTGAAGAAATGCACGAAGACGGAACGATCCGTGAACTGTCCGAACAGTTCTTCGGCGGCCAGGACGTTTCCGAAGAACCCGACGTAGACTTCGCCGACGACGAAACATTCACATTTGAATAGAAAAGCGAAAGAGAGCGCTTTGGGAAGCAGCCGGTGGACTGCGCCCTGCGAGATAAAGGAAACCGTGAAAAGAGTATTTCTTTTCACTGGTTGACTTATCGTAAGCGGGGCAAGGGAAGCGGCCCAGTCCCAGCTCTCTGCAGCTGGACAATAGAAAAGCGGAGGCGGGGGTTCTGGGGCGCCGAAACTGGACTAAGGTCCTCGAGATAAAGGAATCTCAAAAAGGTGTTTTTCCTTTTTGTAGATGACTTATCGTAAGAGGGCAGCGGGAAGTTTCCCAGCCCCACCCCGCCGAAGCTGGACAAATAGAAAAGCGGAGCTGACCGTTAAGCTGCGCCGTCATTGGACTGACTCTCACGAGATAAAGGAATCTTAAAAAGGCGTTTTTCCTTTTTGTAGATGACTTATCGTAAGAGAGAGGAGGGAAATGACCCAGCAGCTGGTCAGCGAAGCTGGACAAAAAAAGGAAGAGAGCGCTTTGGGACGCAGCCGGTGGACTGATTCACAAAATCAAAGAAGCTTCTTTATTTCTTCTTTTCCGGGATTTATGTCATAATTCCGGCTTTAATAAGTCGTATACTAAGAAAGCCGGAGTGCTGCGTGCTGCACGCTCCGGCTTTCTTTAAGGTAAACTGCGCTGAAAAAATTCAGGCCACTTTGCTATCCTTCATGCTGAGCCCGGCTTTAATAAGCATTTTAAACAAAACCGAAAGGAGAAAAACTATGGGTAACATACAATGGGAACATATTTTTGATATTCATCTGGCGTGGGATTCTCTGCCGTATATTCTTTCCGGTCTCGGTCTCACTCTGCTGATTTCACTTGTAAGTATGGTTATTGGTCTCGTTATCAGCCTCTTCCTTGCTCTCGGAAGGGCAAGCAGCAGATTCTGGCTCCGCTGGCCCTCCCGCGTGTATATATCTTTTATGCGCGGCGTGCCGATCTTAATCATTCTTTTTCTTCTTTATTTCGGTTTTCCATTCATCGGAATTGAATTCGCAGCCGTAACCGCCGCCATCATCGGCTTCAGCCTGAACAGCGCTGCTTACATGGCTGAAATTAACCGTTCGGCTATTGCTGCCATCCCGAAGGGCCAGTGGGAATCTGCCCGCTCCCTTGGTTTCAGCTATCCTAAAATGATGGGGCGTATCATTCTTCCCCAGGCTTCCAGGATTGCAGTACCGCCGCTTGCCAACATTCTGCTTGATTTAATCAAAGCTTCCTCCCTTGCTGCCATGATAACTGTTCCGGAAATCTTTCAGCTGTCCCGTGTCGTTGCCGGCAGAGAGATGGATTACATGACGATGTTCATTCTCGTAGCTTTGATTTACTGGGGAGTATGTACAGTGATGACAATATTCCAGAACTATCTTGAAAAACGGTATGAAAAATTCGGGCAGACGTGATACATGTTCACTATCATTTATTATACTGAATGAGCAAAAAGAGGTTCTCTTCGCCGATTGGACGGCGGGAGAACCTCTTTTTTTGAATTTATTATACTGTCCCGGCTTTTATCAATTATGCTGCCCGGATTATTTTTTATAAAAAACGTTAGGACAAGGCACTTGTCAGTGGAGGGACTATTTGTTTTTTCCTGGAGACAACGCCTTCCAGAACGGCTTCATGGTTTTCAACTTTCACGTTAAACGCGCTATGAACTGCCTCTTCCTTCTCCCCTGCTGTAAGAAATACAGAATCGTTGGATAAAATATCTGTAACGGCAAGGCCGAACAGCACGTATCCATTATTCTGTACTTCTTCTTCCATCGCCTTCAGAACTTCTTCTTTTCGTCCGAGCACGTCATCTGCATCCACAACGTTCACCTGGGCAATTTTCACTTTGTGGCTTCCCATCGTAAATTCTTTCGCATCCATGGTAAGAAGCTGCTCGATCGTTTTACTGCTCATATCCGCACCGGCTTTAAGCATTTCGAGTCCGTAATTATCCAAATCAAGCCCTGCCTTCTCCGCCAGTTCTTTTGCTGCCTGTACATCTTCTTCCGTACACGTCGGCGACTTAAAAAGAAGGGAATCGGAAATAATAGCGGATACCATCAGTCCGGCCGTTTCTTTGCTTGGAGTAACCCCATTTTCTTTGTACATTTTGTTTAAAATCGTCGCAGTACAGCCTACTGGTTCTGCGCGGTAATAAAGCGGGCCTTCCGTTTCAAAATTTGCAATACGGTGGTGATCGATGACCTCTTTGATCTGCACTTCCTTAATATCATCCACGCTCTGCTGAAACTCATTATGGTCTACAAGAACCACTTCTTCCACTTCGTCTGCTGCTTTTTCAATAAGACGGGGTGCGTCTACGCCAAAGTGATCCAAGGCGTACTGTGTTTCCGCCCCTACTTCCCCAAGTCGTACTGCTTCGATGTTTTCACCGAGCTGTTTTTTAAGATCGGCATAAACGAGAGCCGAGCAGATAGTATCCGTATCCGGATTTTTGTGGCCGAATACCAGTAATTTGTTTTCGCTCATAAATTATCGCTCCTTTGCAGCTTTTTTTATCCCGCCTCATTTTATCACGCAGCAGAAAAACCTTCCAGCTTCACCCATAATAAAATGTTGTTCGAATCATCCAGATTTATTCACGTTCAAAAAGTTTTAAAACTAAAGGCGGGAACGTTCAGTTTTTTCAGACCGAAAAGGTACACGTACACAATCAACAAAAGAAAGCTTTGGCCTTCCCTGTGTACTGTTTCTGGAATTGTTTAAACGGACCTCTTGAAGAACAAGGCAAAAACTGGAATAATGACAGTAACTGCACTAAAGGCTATAATATTTCTAACAGCAGTCATGACAACGTAAAAAAGAATCTGAGGTTTAAACCGGTCTGATACAACGGATCGTAAAGTCCGGCAGAAATTATTTACTCTTCGACTATTCACTGCTCCGCCGCGATAACCCCGGATCGTTTCCAGGAGAGGAGCTGATATTCTCCCCCGGAGTTATCGATGTTTTAAAACATCCGTCAGGAAAGGAGAGTTACTTGTGAAAAATAAACTCGCAGTCTTTTTTATCATGGCAGGACTTGTCCTGGCGGGCTGGAATGGATACGCCTGGATTTCAGAAGCTTCCGCCGGCAAACAGACGATGGAAGCAGATGATATAATCGTTGCTTCCGACGAGGAGAACACTCCAGAAGAAGTGCCGGAATTATCGACTGGTAACGCTCCAGAGACAGAACTCCCTCCTGAAGAGGAAGAAGAGAGCTTTTCTAAACAGGAAGAAGCTCCTTCTCGTGACTATGACGAATATGACAAAGGGGATGAAGCAGGAGTACTGCTGATTCCTGATATTGACATGAAGTATCCTGTCTACTGGGGTACGGACGACGACACACTTTCCCAGGGAGTCGGCTATCACGAAGGGGATTTCACTACCCCCCCTGACGGGAAAAGACATACCGTCTTATCCGGCCACCGCGATACTGTCTTCAGTGAACTCGGTGATCTGGAGGACGGCACAAAAATGTATATGCAGTTTGAAGGAGTACAGTACGAATACGAAATCCAAAAAACGTGGATTACCGATGCAGAAGACCGTTCAGTTATCGTCGATAAGGATGATCCTACACTGACATTGACGACCTGCTACCCATTCTCTTTCATCGGCCCTGCACCGGACAGATACATTATCGAAGCTCCACTCGTCAATGTTACCGAAATGGACTGACGTTATAACATTACATTATTCACTCACAGGCTGTCCCGCTTTTTCCGGGGCAGTTTTTTTGAATGTCGTTACCCGTTCAACAGTGTCGTTTTCGAATATTCTATTCACGTATTTTGCTTTGTGTAAGCTGCATTACTTTTTATTTTTGCAAATAAGGGTATGGTAATAAGTGAAGCAGAATATATTAGGAGGTAATTGAATGAGCCAGAAAATGTCTTTTGAAGTAACTGGAACAACAAACGGAATGACAACGGAACTCGACTCAAAAAACCACAGAATCGTTATTGATGAGCCGGAAAGCATGGGAGGCGCGGACAAAGGACAGGATCCACTCTCCAACCTTCTCGCTTCTCTTGCCGGATGCGAAAATGTGATTGCAAATATGGTAGCTAAGGAAATCGATTTTGATCTGCAGGGAATAGATTTCCGCGTAACCGGAGAACTTGATCCACGTGGATTGATGGGCCAGGCAGACGTTAAGCCATATTTTTATGACGTGTCAATCGAAGCTGAGGTAAAAACTTCGGAATCCGAAGACCGTATTGAAGAGCTCAAGCAGAAGACAGATGCCAGATGTCCGGTATATACGACACTGGAAGCCGCAGGTATACCGATTCGTGCAGAATGGAACAAAGCCTAGCTGACTGCCGCTGCCACAATAAAGGAGGAAGCTGATGAAAGCCCTTTTTCTGAACGGCTCCCTGAAACAAAGTCCGGAACTTTCCCATACATCAGGGCTTCTTGAAGAAGCAGCAGCCTGGTTTGAAAAGCTTGGTGTCGAAACGGAAGAAATCCGCCTCGCAGACTATAGGATCCTCCCGGGAATGAAACCGGACATGGGGAACGGTGATCAGTGGCCGGATATTATGAAAAAAGTAATGCAGGCAGAAATTCTGATTGTGGGAACGCCTGTCTGGATCGGGGAGAAAAGCAGCGTCGCAACCCTTGCGATGGAGCGCCTTTATGCTTCCAGCGGGGAACTGAACGATTCCGGCCAGTCCATTTATTACAACAAAGTCGGCGGTGCTGTTATAACCGGCAATGAAGACGGGGCGAAGGAATCAGCGAAATCCATTCTTTACGGACTTTCTCATATCGGCTTTACCGTGCCGCCGAACGTTGATGCCTACTGGGTCGGTGAGGCCGGGCCGGGCCCTTCGTATCTTGAAACTGAACGTGACAATGAATTTACACTGCGCAACACCCGAATTATGTCTTATAATCTTGTGCACTTTGCACGAATGTTCCAGTCGGCTCCTATTCCGGCAGAAGGAAATGTGAGGGAGTGATTTTTTCAGCATCTTCTTCCTGCAGTTCCAATCTTCACATTCCAAACTATCTTACGAGGCTGCGGACCTTCCTAGTGAAACTCCAGGTTCCTGCTTCAGTTGGAAAAGGCTGTCCCACACGGCATCAAAAACGGGGCAGTCTTTTTTCGTACTTATTCCCCGATTGCTTAACAACCTGAAAAATGCCGAAAAAGTTGCTTCCTCCTCCCCTACTCACTTACAATTAGTACATAACTGCTTTTTATAAAGGGGATAGTCATAATGAGTTACCATCAGCCGCCTGCAGCTTTCGTTTCCAGTGCTGTTTTACGTGTGAAAAACCTGGAAAAAAGCATTGAATTTTATAAGGACACATTGGGCTTCCATGTGGAGCAGCCTACCGGCTCGTCTGCCCTCGTTACCTCCGACAGAAAAAATGTCCTGCTGACTCTTCAGGCAGATCCTGCTTTCAGACGACCTTCCGCTCCAAAAAACGGACTCTTCCACCTTGCCTTTCTGCTCCCGGACAGGCCCTCTCTCGGAGCCGTCCTGAAACATCTTGTCGAGCGGAACTATCCGCTTCAGGGGGCTTCAGACCATGGAGTGAGCGAAGCTTTGTACCTCGCTGATCCTGAAGGCAACGGTATTGAACTTTACTGCGATCGTCCTGCTTCTTCCTGGAAATGGCAGGGTGATCAAGTGCAGATGACCACGCAGGCGCTCAATGCGGAAAGGCTGCTGGAAGAAGCTTCCGTCTTTGAAGGCATGCCTTCAGAAACCATTCTCGGGCATATTCATCTGCAGGTGAACGACATAAAAGAAGGAGAGAGTTTTTACATCAGCGCCCTTAATTTTGACAGAGTTTCTTCTATCGGAGACCATGCCCTGTTCATTTCCACGGATGCCTACCATCATCACATTGCTATGAACACTTGGAGCGGCCGGCATAAGGAGGCACTCGCCAAGGACGAAACCGGACTCGCCTCTTTTCAAATTGTTTATCCTGACAACACCAGTCTTTTTCAAGTGGAAAAGTCTCTTCAGGAATCCGGAGCTGCGGTAACCGGTACAGAAAACGAACTCCAGACGGTGGACCCTTTCGGTATCACAGTGGAGTTAACAGTCTATAACGGCGGATCAAACTCGTATCATTAAC